>JAUVUV010000146.1 GCA_030604975.1 Candidatus Glassiibacteriota bacterium
AAAGGTCACCAGGGCCGCATCCTTGCCAAGCTGGAATACCTCAATCCGGGTTTATCGAAAAAAGACCGCATTGCACTTCAGATGATCGAAGACGCTGAGAAGTCGGGAGATTTAAAACCGGGGCAGACAATTGTGGAACTGACAAGCGGCAATACGGGCACTGGCCTGGCGATTGTCTGCGCGGTGAAAGGATATCCTTTTGTCGCAGTGATGAGCAAGGGGAATACAATCGAGAGGGCGCGGATGATGGCTGCCCTGGGAGCCGAGGTTGTGCTGGTTGACCAGGCTCCGGGCGCGCTGCCGGGGCAGGTTTCCGGCGAATCCCTGGCTCTGGTGGAAAAGGCGGCTCAGCGGATCGTAAAAGAGCGAGGAGCGTTTCGCGCAGACCAGTTCAAGCTGGAGGGCAATTTGAAAGCTCATTACCTTCACACCGGCAGGGAGATTATCCAGCAGTCTGGCAGCGGAGTCGATGCTTTCTGTGATTTTGTAGGCTCAGGGGGAAGTTTCGCCGGCATATCGAAAGCTTTGAGAGAGAATAATCCGGAAACCCTGTGTTACCTGATAGAGCCAGAGGCTGCAGCGATTCTTTCAGGTGGGGAGGTTAAGAATCCGAACCATAAGATTCAGGGCGGCGGCTATTCTATGCGGGAGTTGAAGTTCTTGCGGGATGTCAGGGTTGACGGATACATTCAGGTAACGGATGAAGAAGCGATCGCCACTGCCCGGCGCCTGGCCAGGGAGGAAGGGCTTTTTGCGGGGTTTTCCTCAGGTGCCAACGTGGCAGGAGCACTTCGGCTTCTCAAAGGCCCCTGCAAGGGGAAAACCATAGCCGTTCTGCTCTGCGATTCAGGATTGAAATATTTGAGCACTGATTTATGGGCGCCGCTGGAAACTGAATAACTATACTAGAGTTGCTTTTCAATATTAGTTTTTTCCGAGAAAAATATTTCTATTTTTCCTCCCGTTTTTCTCTCTTTCCCGAAAATCCTGTTCATATACAACACTTAACCGGTCAGATAATACTGTTACCCGTCAGGTTGCACCTGCTCTATTCGGGTAACAAATAAACAGGCGTGTTCAATTCAATAGCTCTCGCGCGGAATCATGCATTATCGAGGTTTGCCGGAAAGTTTCGCGAAAGGACCATTCTGGCATGCTGTTTGCTTATTTCATTGTGGAGAGAGTGGGACATCGGTTTTTAGGCCAGAGAAAGGGTATTATCCAGCAGGTTTCCGGCGGCACGTGAGCAGTTGGACTGCTGTTCCGGGAGGGGAACTGATTAGCCGCCGAAGAGGGGTCCCGTTTTGCCAGACGGTAAAACGGGACCTTTTATATTTAGACTAGGATAGAATGCCTTTGCAGAATATAATATTCAGGCATGATAGCCCGGTCAATTGCCCTGGATTAAAACAGTAGAAAATTTTCGCCGTACACCATTTTGCCGCCATAATGGCTGGCGGTCAAGACAGGCAGCGTGGAAACAACCACAAGTACGAAATAAGGCCATCTGGCTGAACCCTTAAACCTGCCACCTTTATTGATCCGCAGGACCAGGGCCGCAAGGCAGGCGATTTCTGCGGCGATATTCAACTTCTCCGATCTCCTCTATTTCATCCCCTGTGCCAGGAGCAACATTCCGGGCAACTGTACCGGCTGCTGAGCATACAACGCAGAAAACCATCCTTAAGAACAATAAAAATATACGCTACCAAGGTTAAGGGTTTCAAGGTAAAGGTCAGCACTTTTCGATCCTACACTGCAGAGATGTATCCAGAAGTGTTTTTTAAACTATTTCAACATAGAATATGTGATTTAGCTAACTGAAAGTAAAAAAAATCATAATAATTAGAATAAACGGAATGCTGGTTTTTAGAAAAGGAGCTCAATCTCGGACAGCATATTGCCTTTGACATACTCTGGCAATACCAACAATCTCACGAAAGGCCAACTTCTTACCTGATTGGTCATTTTTCGAAGCAAGGATGCTATGGAGGCATAGCCTTGCATATTTCTGTTCGCTTCTTCTGGCAGGGATAGCTCGTGTTTTCTGTATTTTCAACCTGTCTACAACTCCGCTGGGTACGAGCATTCAATTACCCTGAGGTTAACATTTTTTTAATTCTCAAGTTTTATCAAGTTTGTGGTGAGAGCATAGTTGCGGGCAGGTTGAACTGCTTTTCATTTTAACTCTTAGAATAACTAACAATATTACGGAGGTCAGTTGTGAAAATTAAAAACAACGGCGAGTCTTTCCCAGAGGTGCTTGACCGTCTGGTGGAGGTTATGCGCCATTTTCACTGCGAGGAGCCAAAAGAACTCGAGCACCTGTTAAAGCTGCCGGAAGATAGTCTGGTGAGTTTGTTTTGCACGCACTCAGCCGATCTTCCGCGGGATGTTATCCGGGTGCTCGAGGCGGCTGGTGTAAGGCGGGAGTTCATGGTTCGCGGCAGGGGTTCCATGTTCTCCGATACGGTGGATCGCCAGCGGCTGGAGGTGATGAAACGCCACGCTGCGCACCTGTTGAAAGTGGTCTGCAACAATTACCGCCTTCTGCGTAGAAAGGGTAAAGAACTGGGCATTCCCCTTCATGTTACCGACCGCAGGACAGAGCAGACTGCTATCGAGGAGGAATTGATAAATCTGCTGATCGAGGTCCTGAGTGATAAAACAAGCCGTGATCGCCTGCTGACATTTATCCGGGCCGAGGCATCCAACAGGGCTTCAGCACGACAGGGAATAATTGGTTAGAAAACCTGGATTAGAGAGAGATTGATCTAGGTTATGCCTGGGGTGATGAAACAGGTTCTCGGGCAGGGCGGGAAAGGTCTCTATTTTGACTTTACGTTTTTTCTCAGCCAGCCCAGAAGGCGTTTGCGGCCTAATTTGCTGCTGAGATATTCAGGAAGTTTGGCCAGCAATTCGGGATCATCGATCTCGATTTCGGTATCTCCGATCAGCAGAACGTTTTTTTTCATCTTTATCCGCTCTGCCTCTGTTGATTGTTTCGTATCGCTGCGTTCGAGGCGCTCCTGCAGAAAATCCCGCAGGAGCCCTCCGACATCGTCAACCCGGCCGCCGTCATAGAAACCGACGACCTCACGGCAGTAGCGTTCGGCCACCTTGGATGGTATTTCGAAAGCTCCGGAGGTCCGGCTCCAGCGTTCGAGGACCTCCCGGTTGTGTTCATATCTTTTACGTTCGCTGGCAGAGAGGTCTTCTGGCGCCGGGGGCACGAAAACAGGCACCTCCGAAGGCTCGAAACCGGAGGAACCGGCTCTAACGCTATGGCTGGCGAGAGCCTCGTCCAGGCGCTCGGAGATCAGGTTTTCAAGGGCGCGGCGCACAGTCTCAGCACTGAAAAGCTTTCCACCCCTGGCTGATGACTCTGAGGACCTGGAGGCTATCCTTTCGTGCAGAGATCTTGAAACAAGGAAAAGTGAAGCCGGGGTAACTTTGAGGATCCCGGTCAGGCGTTTTCTCAGCCCCGGGTCGCGCAGAGTGCCCCTGACCAGATTCCCGGCTCGCTGGGGATCCGTATCCAGTAGTTTGGCCAATTCGCGCTGTGTCAGTTTTTTCTCGGAGAGCAGACGGCGCACTTTATGTTCATCCCATCTTCCACGTGCAATACGGCTCCCGAAAGACAGGCGTTCGATCCCCCAAGGCGCACCGGCCGCCACAGGCTCTTCACCCTCGCCGAGTAGCAGCCAGTTGAGGTCCACTTTCCAAATTTTCCCCACAGCCTTTGCCAGAGCGGGCGAGACACTCATCGACTTGCCCTTGCGCAACACCCCGTCGTGTACACCGAGTATTTCCGCCAGGTGCACGTCATCCAGTTCATAGCCAGCGGCCAGGTAACGTCCCTTCATCATGGAAAGTAGCCCGGCGAACCTCTGCTCGATATCTGTACCACGCGAAACAATGGCATTCGAAACTTTTTTCGGTGTCATGTACCGGCACCAGGGTCAGGGAATGAAAAAAAGCAAAATGATTAAAAAAAAGTTGACAAATAGTAACGGATATACTATAATTAATTACAATTTGTAACATAAATATTAAGGAAAATTTTCCTGTCTTATTTTAGGTTCCCTAAATTCGAAAATTTTAAATGAAGGAGTACTTGGTAAAAGACGTACAATACGTGATGTAAATTAGTATGGCTGATCCTATAAGCAAGCTTATCAAAATATCAGACTTATGTCAAGAGTTTGTGTATCTATGGCAAAAAATTGAAAGGCAAGTGTGGTAATCCGATTTGACCTGAATCAAAGGGAGGCGTAATGAATACCCGGACAGCAAAAAGGGAAGAATGGCTAACCATAGCGCAGGCGGTAGAAAGGATGCCGATTCCGGTATCGAAGTCCACGGTGAGGCGCTGGATAGAGGAGGGCAAGTACGGAATCCTAGCCGGCAAGTTCGGCGGAAGGCTGGTAATCAGGGCCGACACTTTGCCGGATATCAGGGAGGATCTGGATTGAAAATAAAAACAGAAGCGCAAGATTAAAGATTAAGTTCTCTTACGGGAAAGGCATGCCTTTATTAGTCGCAACGGCTTGTTTTATCCCTGTTCTTTCTTTTCCAGATGAAATAAGCCGGGATCCCCAGGCCCACTATGACCGCCCCGATCAGTGACTCTGCCGGGCGGGTGAATACCGAATAAATCATCATCCAGAGTAAGACAGCCACGAAAAACACGGGAGTCAGTGGATAGCCCCACGCCTTGTAGGGGCGCGCCAGTTCAGGATGACGGTGCCTGAGGACAAAGACAGAGGAAACGGTCAGCGCGGCGAAAAAGCTCAGCAGGAACCCGCAGTAAATCAGCAGCTGCCCGAAAGTGCCCATGATAACCAGTACCGAGGCCCAGAGGGCCTGGAGAACGAGCGCTGCGCCAGGGGTCCCGTAACGCCGGCTTAAGCGCCCGGCAGAGCTGAAAAAGACTCCATCACCGGCCATGACATAGTAGATCCGCGGCCCGATACAGATCATCGCGCTCGAGCAGGCGAGAACGCAGATCGCTACGACAATCGAAAAGAGCACCCCGGCGCGCCGGCCGAACAGCTCGGTTGCGGCCAGACCGGCTACGTCGATCCTGCCGGACATCTTTTCCACAGGAAGGGCGTAGATATAGACCAGATTAAGCGCAAGATAGAGGACAACCACCACTACGGTTCCGGTCAGAAGCGAGCGCGGCAGGTTCCTGCCCGGGTTCCGGATTTCCCCGGCCACATATGCAGCGGCGTTAAATCCCATGTAGGCGTAAAGCACTATGATCAAAGAGACTGCCACGGCAGGCAGGATTTCGCCCGCAGAGAGCACCGGTGTGTCCGGGCCAGGGGTGAAATTGCTCCAGCTTCCGGCATTGGAATTTAGCGCGGCTACCAGGAAACAGACGATGAGCAGCACGTTAAGCAGGGTGATAGAAAATTGAAGCCTGCCGCTTGTCCTGATTCCGAGATAATGAATCAGGCTCAGGAGCCAGATCGCACACACAGCAGCCAGGTGTCCGACAGAAACCGTGGGAGAAAGCCCGAATATACTGACCAGCGGCTCGTGGCCCTGGGTGGTCAGCCAGGGAGCCAAGGGGGTGAGGTATTCAACAAAGCCGAGCGCAGTAAGCGCGATAGGTGCACCGAACCCGGCGAAGAACGACATCCAGCCGCTCAAAAACGCAGCCAGCGGACCGTATGCCTTGCGCAGGTAAACATAGTCTCCCCCCACCTTGGGGAGGCTTGCCCCCAGCTCCCCATATGTGGCTGCACCCGCAAGAGCCAGGAATCCTCCCAGGGCCCAGACGGCAAGAAGCAGGGCCGGGGAACGAAGGGATTCAATCACAAAACCGCTGGTTGTAAATATCCCCGCCCCGACCATATTGGAGAAAACAAGACTGGCCGCCCCAAGCACACCAAGTTTTCCCGCTGTTTTCAATACTGTCACCTGCTTTTTCCCTTTTTCTCAAACCTGAGCTAAACGGACGGTGTCCAGCCCTCT
>JAUVUV010000197.1 GCA_030604975.1 Candidatus Glassiibacteriota bacterium
GGCAGCCGAAGGGGTCTATTTCGAAAACTGTTACGCCGACGGCCTGCCCACCCTTCCGGCAAGACGCGTGATGCATACCGGCAATAGTATCCTGCCGGACAGAAAGAAATGGCGGCCGCACGAGGAGAGTGATGTCACTTTCGCCGAGATTCTCGGCAAGGCCGGCTTTAGTACGGGCTTTATCGTGGATACCTACCACCATTTCAAACCGGGGATGAATTTCCACCGCGGTTTCAACAGCTGGCAATGGATCCGCGGCCAGGAGGCGGACCCTTACAAAAGCGGCCCGCGGGGCTCGGTGAAACCGGAAGATTACACCCCGGAACACCTTCTCAACGACCGCTTCCGCCAGCGGATTACCCAGTATGTACTCAATACACAGGAGCGCACAGGAGAAGATGATTATTTCTGCGCCCGCTCCTGCCGGGCCGCAGCCAGGTGGCTGGAGCAGAACAAGGACAACGAGGGCCCGTTCATGCTCTTTATCGACATGTTCGATCCCCACGAGCCGTGGGATGCCCCGCCCAGGTTCCAGAAAATGTACCGCGATAAGTATCCCCGCCAGCGCTATATTTTCGGTTACGGTGTTGATCACAAAGATGTGCGCCAGGAGGATATCCCCGTTCTGATCGACCTTTATTCAGCCGAGGTGAGTTTCACTGATTACTGTATCGGCAAACTAATCGAGCAGGTGAAACGCCTGGGCCTGTGGGATAATACAATTGTCGCTTTCAGCACCGATCACGGAACCCACCTGGGAGAGCAGGGCTGTATCCAGAAACAGGCAAAGCTGCTCAACTCCTGCGTGGCCCGCATTCCGCTGATAATCAGGCCCCCGGACAAAAGTCTCAGCGGCAAACGTATCGCAGCTCTGACAAGCCATCTGGATTTCATGCCTACGTTTCTGTCCCTGCTCGGGGTCGAGGGCTATACGGACACCGACGGCCGGAACATGTGGGACCTGGTAACCGGCAACCAAAGCGAGATTCACGAACATGTAATTACCGGGTTCAATAATTTCGGCTCCGTGCATACTTTGAAATGGCACTATTTCCAGAATGTATGGGAGGATGATCCTGGTCTGGGGCCTGCGCTTCACGATCTGGAGAAAGACCCGGGAGAAGAAAACAATGTCGTGGAGCACCATCCCCAGACTGTAGCTGAAATGAAAACTTTGCTGAAGGAGGCTTTCAAACTCAGCCCGGCCTAGTTCTGCCAGCTTGATATCTTATATCATTTAAACCGAACTGAAAATTTTAATACGCCATTTAAGGGAGCTTCTTTTTAATACAATTTTTTTGATGTTTCTTTTTCTATTGATCTTTCCAATGAATCTTTTACCGGCATGGCAAAGATTCCTGTAACCGCAACAAGGCGTGCCGCGCCCTGGCCGCCTGGAGCGATGATTTTGTCGATTGCGGCTGCGGTGCGGTTATCGAGCCGGCTCAGAAGTAAAATACTTCAGCCAGATTGCCTTTTTAAACGGCTGTCTGCGAGCATATCAAGGCAGCCACTTTTGCCGGCCCGGGAAATGCCTGCCAAAAATGAGCACAATGGCTTGACTGGCCTGTTCCTTATCGGTTAAATTGTGTGGGCCTATTCGGCTACATGAAAGAATAATTCTACCATCTCCAGATTTTTTATTATATCAATTTATCCAGTGGAATATAAAACAAGAAGCCGGAGCGGCATTGAATCCGGGAATATGGCCGGCTGCCTGGTTATCGCACTTTTCGAATATATAGCACGGGTTTTCAAGATGGAAAAAGCGGACAATTGCCCTTACTGCGGCGCAAGCCTGGCAAAAGAGCATCCACTGGTTGACTATACCGGCAGTGCGGACCACGGCACTGCCACCTGGAAATGCGAGGAAACAGGCATGCAGATTAAAAAAGAACTGCTCGGCCGGAGCGCGGAGGTCACTCAAAGGCAATACAAAGAAAATAAGAACAAGCCGGATATTCCAGACTACGGAATCTGGGGCGAATTGAAAAAAGCCTTTCGAATCCTCACGCGACTTCCCTGGCCGTGATTTCAATCGTGACTTACAGGCCGGAGTTAATCTTTTACAAAGAAATCGAATGTTTTGGAACATATTATTTCACCCAAATATCCGGAGACAATTAAATGAAAAAGCATGTTATCATCCTGCTGGCCGGATTTGTTTTTGCGATTTTTTCAAATTATTCGCCTGTCGCCGCTGAATCGGCCAAGATGGAGCCGGCAACCCACCACTACACTCTCAAGCGCACTCAGCATGCGATCCACGTGGACGGCAGGCTCGATGAGGCTGTCTGGAAAGCTGCCGAACCGGTCAGGCTGAGTGCCAAAAACGGTGGAGAGCCGGAGCAGGCCACCACGGTGCGGATGCTCTGGGATCAGCATTACATCTACTTTGCCTTCGACTGCGTTGACAGCCATATCTGGTCGACCATGAAAAAGCGTGATGAGCCGCTGTACAACGAGGAGGTTGTCGAGGTTTTTATCGACGCCGATGGAGACGGCACAACTTATCTGGAACTTGAGGTCAATCCCCTGGGTACATTATGGGACGGTTATATTTTTAACACGGAAGAGCGCAGGGTCGGCATCCTGGCCTGGAACAGCCTCGATATCAGGTGGGCCGTTCATCTTGACGGCACCCTGAATGAGCGTTCCGACAACGATAAAGGCTGGAGCGCGGAGCTGGCTCTGCCGCTTACAGACATTTATACAGCCCCGAATATGCCTCCCAGAGCCGGGGATCGCTGGCGGCTCAACCTTTACCGGATCGACCTGCCGGATGGTGCTGGAAAACCCGGCGAGGGCAGTGCCTGGTCGCCTGTCTCAGGACGGACTTTTCATGACCCGGACCGCTTTGGCGAGGTGATTTTTTCAGACGAGGTGGTGAAATAGTCTGAAATTCTTTTAATGCATCTAACTCAGGGGCGGCACACAGAGAGCCTGGTCGCTCCTCTTTCAACTCACAATTAGTTCGAAAGGAGATCCAGATGGATACATTTACGGCAATCGAGGCGCGACGGGCAGTGAAGCATTTCGATCCGGAGCACCGAATGACCGGGGAAGAGATCGACAAGCTACTGTCTCTGGCGATACTTGCCCCGACAGCGTTCAATATCCAGAACACCCGTTTCGTGCTGGTTCGGGATCCTGAATTGAGAAAAAAAGTGCGTGCTGTCGCCTGGAACCAGGCCCAGGTCACCGACGCCTCCCTGCTGATAATTCTTTGCGCGGATGTCAAGTCCTGGGCAAAAGACCCGGTGCGCTACTGGAAAAACGCTTCCAAGGAGGTGCAGGATTTCATCCTTCCCGCTATCGACCAGTACTATCGGGGCCGCGAGCAGGTACAGCGCGACGAGGCCATGCGTTCTTGCGGAATCGCCGCTCAGACTTTGATGCTTGCCGCAAAGACCATGGGCTATGACTCCTGCCCAATGGACGGATTCGATTTCGATGCGGTAGGCAAACTGATCAACCTGCCGGAAAACCATGTTATCGCAATGTTTGTCGCTGTGGGCAAGGCAACCAAAGAGGCCTGGCCTCGTTCAGGGCAGCTTTCCAGAGAGGAAGTAGTGATTACAGACCGGTTCTAGGTATCGGCCATAGATCTGAAGCTGATCTTGTTTTTGGGGAAATAAAATCGAATGAGGCAGGGAAGAACTGAAACGAGCAAGCTGAAATTTTATCCAATCTCGCTATTTCCTGATTTTCCCTCATCATGCTGCCAGATGCGCAGGCCGTGGCGGCTGAGGTAGACAGGTATATTCTGGAACAGCTGGCTTTCCTGTTCGATCTCGCGAATCATCTTCCTTTTGGCATAGGAGACTGATCCGCAAAGGATTGTCACCGATCCCCCCTCCCCTCCCGCACCGTTTATTTTCCAGCCCAGGGCGCCGTACTCACGGGCTATCTGGATTACCCGCTCGGCATCAGCGCTCACAAGGTCCGGATTCAGTCGTGCCTGGGCCTCGGTGTTTTCGATCATCGCCTGGCCCAGGCTGTTGAAATCGCCCTTGTATACGGCATCACGGCTTTTCTCTGCGGTCTGCCGGAGGTCCTCCAGTTGCCTGCAATCAGGCCCCAGGTTTTCGAGTTCGCGGATAACCCGCTCGTGGACTTCCGAGGAGTCATGCGACTTGCCGAGATAGATCAGCACCAGGCGCCGCTCCAGTTCCCACCAGATAGAGTTCGGCACGCGGATTTGCGATACCGAGGCGTAGGGATACTTGAACATCTCGATGAAATTGATGCCGCCGAAGGTTGAACATAACTGGTCCTGTATCCCGCATTGAAGCTTGAGCATGTCTACCTCCACCGAGTGAGCCGTGTAGGCGACCTCGTGGGGTGAGAGCCTGCCCGGGGTGAGACAGTCCAGCGCGCCGACCAGGGCCACTGTCACCGCAGCAGACGTGCCTGTGGAAGCCCCGCTCGGAGCTTCGGAAAAGATTGTTACCTGAAAAGCGTACTCCTCAGAGATGTTCATCTTCTTTATCGTGGCTTCGAGCAGAGGATGACGGTCCCAGCCCGGGGCTTCCGGATGCACGGTATAGCGCTCACCGAAATTCTCGGCATTGATCACGAACCGCTCATCTGTGCTCCCGGCTGGAAACACCTCGAGCTGTACCTCCACGATCGGGTAAACCCCGATGTTGAAAATTTTCCCGTGGCCGGCAAACCAGGTATCCGTCCAGCCGCCGTTATCGCAGATCCGAATCGGCGCCGCGCTGTTGATTATCCAAAGGGGCTTTCCCACATCTTTACCGGCCATAACATTACCAGGCAACCGTTTTCAGGAAAGACTTATCTGGTAGATGCTGTAATATAGAGGTTTAAAAAATCTTTCAGCCAGTATAAGCCGCTTTCAGTCGGGAGACAAGTATTATCCTCCCGGAAATTTTGCAAGAGAGCCCGCTTGAAGGATTTTCCAAAGGGTGTTCTGCCCGGGACACGATGATTTAAACTTGATTTCAACAGGCAATTTCAATAACTTCTGTAGGCAAAATCAGTAGTATCCGGTAAAAATCCCAGAAACCCTGTGGACAAGTTATAAATACATAACTTGCGGCAATGAACTACCCCGCGGCAAAGCCGCGAGGTATCTGTTTGGAATTCTTTTTATAAATCTGATGCCA
>JAUVUV010000484.1 GCA_030604975.1 Candidatus Glassiibacteriota bacterium
AAGTAAGATTGTATACCGGCTGCTCATTGACCCGCATATTGGTAGGTTCAGCATAAACCAGTTTCCCTTCCACGGGGCGGCCCATCATAATGATCTTACGTTCCCTCCTGGTTCGCCTGTAAGAAGGATATAGGAAAAGGAAACCTATGATTATACTTCCCACACCGGCGAGAAACATGATCTGGTCATAATTCTGCCTGTCCTTTCCGGCGAACCTGGAAACCTCCGGGGAATCTTTTAAATATTCAATCGTAATTTCCTGTCCTGGTTCATAAAAATCTGGATATTCAAGGAAAAACCCTGAATAAGGGATTTGAGACTCATCATAGTACCGGTACCTGTATTCGTAAAGCGTACTCTCATCCACCTTGTAAAATGTTTCATTCAGGCTGGTGATGAATCCGGAGGTAGTAACAAGGTCTTTTTTTCCTGCAAAGAGAATATTCCAATTCAGCTGCATGCTGAAATAGATTATGAAAGCCAGACCAATCAGCATAAAAAGAGAACCGATGATAAAGGAGGTTCTTCCAAATAGGAATAATATGCGTATCCTGAAAGGAACAAACATAGGGGATCCCAAAAATGCGGGCTACGAAGTTAAAAAGATTTTTTGAAATATATTGATAAGAGGTATTAAAATGGTGCTGCATATTCCGCTGCGCGAAACAGGTTAGGCTCCATTTTAATACCTCTTTTCAATATTTTTATTCAAATAAATTTTCTGTCATTGAGGGGATATTAAGTTAGCTGCCTATAAATGCTGGTTACTGCCAGCATTTTCAGCAGCGTGTTAATATCCCCTAAAGAGGAAAATCACTATGGCTTGGAGAGGCCGCTGCGTTTGAGCAGGGGATCGATGGAAGGTTCCCTGCCACGAAAGCGTTTATAAAGGATCATGGGATCCTCTGTACCTCCCCGTGCCAGGATGTTCTCACGGAAAGAACCTGCAGTTTCGGCATCAAACAGTGAAGTTTCCTTGAAAGCATCGAATGCATCGGCATCCAGCACTTCCGACCATTTATAGCTGTAATAGCCGGCAGAATAGCCACCACTGAAAATATGGCTGAAATAAGTGCTGCGGTACCTGACCACTATTTCAGGGATCAGTCCGATGTCGGCAAGGGCTTTGGATTCAAATTTATCGACATCAATTTCGGATTTGGTATCTTTCAAGGTATGCCAGTTCATATCCAGGAATGCTGCAGAAAGATATTCTACATTGACGAAGCCCTGGTTGAAATGGCCGGCGTTTTTAATTTTCTGAATAATCTCGTCAGGGATAGTCTCTCCTGTTTCAAAATGCTTGCCATACATTTTCATGACCTCAGGTTCGGAGGCCCAGTTTTCCATAATGGAAGATGGCAGTTCAACAAAATCCCAGGGCACAGAAGTTCCAGAGATTGATTCGTATGTACAATCAGAGAACAGTCCATGCAAAGCGTGTCCTATTTCATGGAACATGGTGCTTACCTCCTCGAAACTTAACAGAGCAGGTTTATCCCCGGTTGGTTTTGAAAAGTTAAAGACAGTGGTGATCACCGGGGTGATGTTTTCGCCATTTTTATTGTATTGTTTTCTGTAGGCTTCCATCCAGGCACTGCCACGTTTGCTGGCCCGGGGATGAAAATCCATATACAATACACCCAGGTGTGAACCATCTGCCTCTTTCACTTCAAATACCTGGGCATCTGCATGGTACTTAGGAATGTCGTGACGCTCCTCGAAAGTGATCCCATAGAGATTGGTACAAACCTGGAATAGGCCATTCCGGACATTCTCGAGTTCGAAATATGGACGGAGTTCCTCTTCATCAAGGTCATATTTTTCCTTCCGGAGCTTTTCAGCATAGTACCACCAGTCCCAATGAGCCAGTTCGAAATCACCGCCTTCACGGGTAATGAGGGATTGCATCTCCGCAACTTCCTTTTTGGAAACAGGAAGGGCAGCTTCCCAAATAGGGTTGAGCAGATTATAAACATCTTCGGGCTTTTTGGCCATTCGTTTCTCAAGCACAAAATGCGCATGGGTCTCATAACCCAGCAATTGAGCCCTCTCCAATCTGAGCCTGGCCATTTCGATGAGGATATTGTTGTTGTCCAGCTCATTGCGGTTATCACCCCTGGCACAATATGCCTTATGAAGTTTTTCCCTTAATTCGCGATTTTCAGCATATTGCAGGAAGGGGATCATACTGGGCTTGTGGGTAGTAAAAAGCCATTTACCATCCTGTCCAGCTGCTTTGGCGGCCTCAGCTGCTCCGGCAATAACACCATCGGGCAATCCTGCAAGGTCATTTTCATCATCAATAATAAGTTTGTACTGATTATTTTCTGACAGAATATTATCTCCAAACTTTAATGATAAAACAGATATTTTCTGGTTGATCTCACGAAACCGGGATTGCTTATCATCATCGAGCTCTGCACCCCCTCTCACGAAATTTTTATACGTTTCGTCCAGCAAAGTTTTTTGTTCTACGTTGAGATCCATCTCTTTGCGCT
>JAUVUV010000523.1 GCA_030604975.1 Candidatus Glassiibacteriota bacterium
GCCGGGCAATTCATCGATTACCTCCTCCCGGGAAGATAGTTGCGAATCCATTTCAAGGTCCGGTTCGCCTTGAGCCTCCTTGCTTTCCTGTTCATCTTCCAGGGTAAATTTTGCCGGTTCCATCTCCTGGTCCGAATCGGTGTCGACCGACCGCTCGATGTCCGTCTTTTCCCCTTCTATATGTTCGACGGCTGAACTCAGCGGTTGCGATTCGGCGGCTGTCTGAAGCTGTGGGGCTTCCTCGGCCTCTGCCGGGCGGACCTCTTCGGCTTCGGGGATAGGCGCTTCCTCCGCTTGTTCCCGGGATACCTCAGCCGGGAGTTGCTCGGTGGGCTGAGCTTCAGCAGTCGCTGGAACCTCCTGCTCCGGCTGTTCGGGTTCTTTCACCGGCATGGCCGCTTTCGGCTCTTCCACCCTCTCAATTTCCGGACTTACCCGCTCCAGAGGAGTCTCCCCATATACATATACCTGATCCAGGAACTGACGTATCCGCTGTTGCTCTCCACTGTATTTCACTATACTCTGTTCGAATTGTTTCATCCGATCTTTATATTCCCAGCCCAATTTCTCGAACTCTTGCTTGTCATATTCCCCCAACTTATAGCGGAGATCGATTTCCTCGATGCTGTCCGAGAAACTTTTTTTGAGCAGCTCGAGCTGGTTGGAAAACACCCGGATCTCGGCCAGCTTTACCTCGTAATCACAGAGGCTGACAGATACCTCGCCATCCACCGCATCCAGGTAGGACTGGTATTCCTGGCGCAGCTTCTCATAAACACAAGCGGAGATCTGAGCCTTGTTCTTATCCAGGAATGCAAGGCGTCGCCGGCATTTGGCCTTGAGTTCGAGCAACTCGCCCAGGCTGCGGCCCATGAAATGGATCCCCACGGGCACGGTATTTAGCTTCTTTTTCTCCATCATAAACGTTTGAAACTTATTTTATTATAGACTTTAAAAGCGTGTTGAAAAAATCCAAAGTAATGAGTATATGGCTGTCAAGGGTGGGCCGAATGGCCCATTGTCGCGTTGAAGCGCGAATCTCCGCTACGCTTCGGTTTCCATGCCCTTGACAGCCCAAAAAGCAGCAGGTTTTATCACCGGGGGCCGGTGAAAATACTTTTTCACAGCCCCCTGACTTTTGATTAGTCTCCTGATCCTCGCCTTATTTCCTGCGATTTGGATGCTCGAACTCAAAGTTGCCTGATTCGATCATTTCCAGAGTCTCATCAATGGTGGGCCTGTCTCCCCAGTAGGTGCCGTAATAGGCGAACCTGACAATTCCTGACGAGTCGATAATAATGGTGGAGGGCCGGTTGATCCACTCATCGTGCACCGTGAACTCCATCGGAGCTACACCATAGACTGCACCCACTGCGCCTGCTGCATCCACAAGGTGCGGCCACCAAAGATCGCGCCCGGCAACCATGCGGTCACTTCGATAGCGATCATGGCATTCAAGGGTTGCCACGACCACACCTGCATCTTTGAACTTCTGCTCGAGTTCGATCAGGTCATGGAATTCCCTCTGGCAGACGCCGCACCAGTCGGCAAAAATCCAGATCAGAACGACATAGTTACTCCTTGTAACTGCCTCGGACAGCCGCCAGGATTTTCCCTTTGTGTCGCGCAGATTGAAATCCGGCGCTTTTTTGCCGATTTGAACCAGATTGAATTTGCTTTCATCGAGACTTTTGTACCCGACAGCCACTTCCTCGGTGCCCGGATCAGGCCATTCAAAGCTCTCGATTGCCAGCTCGGCGCGGTGCTTGACATTTCGGTTCGTATCAGCAGCGGCCTGCTTGAGTACCGGAATCGAGGAAGAAATCCTTATCTGGCCCAATGCCTCGGCAGCCTGACCCCTGACAATCGGGTCCGGGTCCTGGAGAACGAGCTCTTCCAGATTATCCACTGCTTCCGTATCACGC
>JAUVUV010000261.1 GCA_030604975.1 Candidatus Glassiibacteriota bacterium
AGAACACCCTGATAAGTGGATCGCTTATTTTCTGAAGATACTCGCGAGTACCATCCGTTGAGTAATCATCCACGATCACGATCTCTTTATCGATATCTACAGCCTTCACTCTGCGGATAATTTCTTCGATCGTCCTGATCTCGTTATAAACAGGCATAACAACTGACAGTTTCATGGGCTGGCTCCTGTTTGTTTATAATCTTTGTGCGAGATTTTTAGTTTAAAACAGCTATTCTTTATAAGCAAGAATTAAGCCTCCCCCAGCGTAAATGACCAATCATTCAGCCGCGGTTGGGCAACTGCCTGATACAAATTCAGAAAGCCCATTTTCCAACCCGTTAACCATAGACATTTCTCACGCTGGCTATCCGGGCAGCGATGATAACAAAGCAAACGCAAGGAAGGCCTGGGGAGATAATATGCAGAGATTTTGAATCCTAAAAAAAGAAAAATAAAATTCTGGCGGAAAAAAGTTTGTGGCACAAAGGAACAAAACCAGAACCGGAAACAACTGCTCTTGAAACGAAGTGTTAAATCCGTATCTGCCCAGGAAGGGATAATTTTCTGCGATCAATCAGCATACCTGGCTTGTAAAAACCCGCTCAATGGTTTCTTTTCCGCACATTGTCTTCGATACGCTCGAGGCGTTCGATCAACTGTCCCAGTAGCTCGGTCAAAATACCGAGCGTAAAAAGCAGGATCCCTCCCAACAGAAAGAGAATTACCAGATAGAGAAGCGGCCGGAAGCCCTGCAAGAGCACGTAGCGGTAGTAAAGCGCTATGCAGCCGGTAATAAATCCAAGCCCCAGAAAAACGAGTCCCCAACTGCCGAAAAGGGTCATCGGCTTACGGCCGAAAGTGATCAGGAACTTTACACTCAACAGATCAAGCAGACCGACAATAACCCGCCAGGCTCCAGTGTATTTTGACTTCCCGTGATGTCTGGGCAGAAGTTCCACTTCGATTTCACCCACACGGTAGCCCCTATTGTAGGCAAGAACCACGAAAAAACGGTGCCAATCGTGGCGCAGATGAATTTCCTGAAGTGCCTCGCGTTTGAAAGCTTTCATCGAGTTGAGATCCCGCACCGGGACATTGAACAGAATCCGGGAGAGCATATTATAGATATAGGAAATGAACCGCTTGCTGTATTTGCCCACTTTCCGGCCGCAGACTATATCGTAGCCGCCTTCCCTGATTTTATCCAGAAAGCGCGGGATTTCCTCGGGCGAATGCTGCATATCTGCATCATAGAGCACCACCACGTCAGCGCTTGCAGCGGCATTTCCGGTCAGCATGGCCTCCGTTTTCCCGAAATTGGCCCTGTGCCTCAGAAGCTTCAGCCTTCTCTCGCTGCGGGCCAGATTCTGTGTCGCTTCATAGGTGCCATCCGTGCTGCCGTCATCCACAAGCACGATTTCACCTCTCAGCCCGTGCCTGTCAAACATGGCACACAGAGATCTTACAAGGTTCGGGATATTTTCAACCTCGTTGTAGGCCGGCACGAGTACTGAAACATCGGGCCTGGGGTTTGAATTCTGCATCTCGCACCTCGAAATCAAGCACCGGGAAAAACTGTTTCTTTTAAAAGAATATCAATATGAACTTTTTCATTCGACCCGGATTACTGCCATCCGGGCCAGGGCAATCGATGCCCTGATTTTGCCGGCGTTAGTGGGAAGTTCGCTGACACCCTCCGGGCTGTGAAAAACCACCTCTATTTCGCCGTTCGCCGTCAGATCAAGGGGGCCGAACCTTATATCCTGGGGCCCTGTACCAATGGCTATCTGTTCCTTCAGACCACTATCTGCCACAATCACCAGGTTGCGCGGCTTTATGAAAGATACTGCCCGCGCAGCAAGCTCCACTTTTTGGGGTGTATCCAGAAGGTTGCGAACGGTGAGCCTGCCGCGAGCTCGCATTATCCTCCAACCCAGGCGGTCGGCTCCAGCGCCTAAAACTATTGGAGGGTCGAAATCCTTGCTGCCAATTTCCTGGGCAGTTTCCAAGTAATTATAATATGGATGTGTATCGAATGAAAGCAAAACCGTGGCAGGCTCGGCAACTACCCGGTAAAGGGCATCTTTGCCGAAATTGTAGTTATGCGCTATAATTTATGACGCTATGTATAATTACTATCGAAAAGCCTGCCCCATTCCGTTTCACGCCATTTATTGACCAGGCGTTTACCTTTTGTCGGGTACCAGAGGTAATCGTGATAAAAGGCCGAACCGAAGATAAAAAGATAGACCAGCGGTGTATGGAAAAAGAGCCACTGGAAAATCTTGAGCGGACTGAACCAGAAAAGGTCTCCGACCAGGCTCGCCATGTTGTGGCCCACTGTAAAGTTGAGGTCAAGGTTACTTACATCCTCCCCGACCAGTTCTATTTCGCGCGGGTCGCCGACACCCAGGCCCTGTTCGTGGGCGATGCGGATATAGTCGATCGCCAGGGGATCGAAACCCATCAGGCGGCTTGCCACAGCATCGATAGCCGTGCAGTCAGCTGAGGCCAGGATCAGGTCTGCCTTTACGGGAGTCATCGTTCGCGGCCCGGGGCCGCTCCCACATGTTGTGCCGTCAGTGAATGCGAAAATCCCGCTGTGGATTTCTTTCTGGATACGCAAAAGGTCAACCAGGGTTTCGTGGATCACGCTGTGAGTATAATGGCGCTTACGGTTCAGCAGCCCGCCAAAAGCGTTTTTCATTGCCCCGGTCGTTATCGTGTAGATATGAGTTTTGCACGTAGGGAGGTGAACCACGTTTTTACCCTGGAATTCCTCCGGGATTCTAATCCCCTCGGGATAGATCTTGTCCAGAACCAGCATCCTGCCCTTGGGGCGGTAGTCGATCCAGTTGATATCTTCTTTGCGGAAATTATAGAGCACCGGTATTTCGTAGCGCGAGAAAATACTCACGTATTTGTTCAGCCGCTCACCCTTGAAAGCATTGGTCACCACGGTATCGTTCTGCACGGCTACAAGATCGTCGAAGCCCCTTTCTTTCAGAGCTTTAATAGTTCCCTCCAGCTGCCAGGGCGTGGTGTTCGCCCCTGGAAAAGGGAAATGCCAGGAGAGGTTGTCCTTGATTATCGTTTGCGAGCTCGAATCCAGAACCTGCGCAAGACCGGCCAGCTCCGCCAGCCTTCCATAGTCTTCCAGTACGCGCGCGGGTTCCGTTTTCAGAACCGCAACTTTTGCCTTACCCATCCTCCAACCCCTTGGCAGCAGAAACAACCATTCAGCAGCAGCAAATATTCACAATCGCTGTCCTTTTACAAATATAATACTATTCCAACCACGGCCAGCCAGCACACAATCGCCCCGAGCAGAGAGAGGTCCGTGAGTAAAAGATGAGTCGGGTCACCTCCGCCTTTTCGCTCGTGGATCAGATAAAGGTAGCGAAAGATACCATACATGACAAACGGAACGGAAAAAAGCAGGTTTCGGCTCCCGACATGAGCCACGGTGTCCCCACTCAGAGTATAAAGCGTATAGCAGATCAGCGTGCTCGGGGTGACCACCGAGATCATCTGGTCGAGAAAGTAGGGGCTGTAATGAACCAGCACATCGCGGTGAGTGGAGGCTTCGCTTTCGAGAAGAATGAGTTCGTGGCGGCGTTTGCCGAAAGCGAGAAAAAGGCTCAGGAGAAAGGTGCAGATCAGGATCCAGTGGCTGGTTTCCACGTTGATCACCACAGTACCGGCCAAAACGCGCAGGAGGAATCCCAGCGCTATAGTCATCACATCGACAATCACAACATGCTTCAGTTTTACGGTGAACAGGATATTCAGGACAAGATAGGAAACACCCACAATAGAAAACTGCCAACCCAGCCTCATAGCCCAGGCGGCTGCGGCAAGCGCAAGGATCATCGCCGTAATAGTGCACAATCCCGGGGATAGTTTTCCTGAAGCCACCGGGCGTTCTTTTTTCAGCGGATGCTCGCGGTCGCGTTCGCGATCAAGAACATCATTGATCAGGTACACCGCCGAGGAGAGCATGCAGAAAACCAGGAAAGCCTGTAAGGCAAGCCAGCTCAGATGCAAGTCACCGATTTTTTCGGCGAAAACCAGCCCGGCTAAGACGAGCAGGTTTTTGACCCATTGTGCCGGCCGCATCGTTTTGATTAAATAATTCAGGTTTTTCAATGTTCGGTTCACCTGTGCTAAAAAGTTGGCCGCCTTTTCTAAAAAGGCAAGTTGCCTGAAAATAATTCCCTCGCGCAGAACGGCGAGGTTTTTAGTATCTGTTAAAAGCTATCTATTTTCATCGAGTCGTCTGGAGAGAAAACCTTTGATAAAGTAAACACCGTAGGCCAGGTGAGAAAGCAGGATCCCGCTGAATACCAGCCAGATTCGCCGCGGATCCAGGCTGAGTGCCGCGGTG
>JAUVUV010000351.1 GCA_030604975.1 Candidatus Glassiibacteriota bacterium
CTACTGCCACCTTGTCTTTAAGACCGAGATCCATTTTATTTCTCTCTTTTATTTAAATATTCAGGTAATATAAGATTTGCATTTTTATCAAATACAATATCATATAAAAGTGTAAAATAAGCATCTAAACCATTAAAGATTTTTTTATTATTTATTTTAATATATTGTTTCCATTCTTTGCGAGTTTCTCTATATGAGATGGTCGGGTTTGTCAAGACAAAAAACAGGTTCCTTTAAGGTGGATTATCGCCTTCTCGTCTGCAACGGAGCGAAGGCGTAGCCGTAGCGGAGTTGCAGACGAGGCGAGCTCCGTTCATGCACTCGCCACCAGTCCTTCGCTACCTTCTTGATACACTGCCGATGGTGTCCTTTTTCCCAGTCCCGAATGTCTCCTTTCCTCGTTGTAGAATTTGAAATATTCGCCCAAGTGCTCCCGCGCTGAAAAGTGGTCCGCATACTCGTTCAGATACACCTCTTCGTACTTAACCGTCCGCCATAACCGCTCCACCATGATATTGTCAAACGCCCGCCCCTTGCCGTCCATGCTGATCTGAACCTGGGCATCTTTGAGAACCGACGTGAACGCCTCACTCGTAAACTGGCTGCCCTGATCTGTGTTGAAAATTCCCGGCTTAGCCCTTTCAAGTGCTTTTTCCAAAGCTAACACGCAAAAATTCGATTCCAGCGACAGCGACAACCCCCACGAGAGCACGTACCGGCCGAACCAGTCCATCACCACCGTCAGGTACGCAAAACTGCGCTGCATCCGCACATAAGTAATATCGCTGCACCAGACTTGGTCTGGACGGTTAATTTTCAAGGTGCGCAGCAGATACGGATATATCTTATGCTCCTTGTTTTTAAGGCTTAGAGGCTTCTTCGGGTAGATCGCCTCTATGCCCATCTCTTTCATCAGACGACCGACTTTTTCGCGTCCGGCAGGGTGGCCTTGCCGACATACCCAGTCGCTCAGCCTCCGTGCGCCGTAAAACGGGTGGCGCGTGTACTCTTCGTCGAGCAGGCGCATGATGAGTAGGTTTTCATGGCTCACCGGTCGAGGGCGATAGTAGTATGCGGCTCGTGAGACCCCCAGCAACTCACACTGTCGGCCAATAGAGACTTGCCGGTTTTCCGGTTCCACCGCAGTCCGCTTTTGCTCAGTCGTCAAACATTGCAGATTTTTTTTTCAGCCAATCAAGCTCGACCTTGAGCCGCCCGATCTCCTCATAAAGCTTGGCCTTGACACCTTCGTCGTTTTCATCTTTGCGCCGCCTGCGCTCAGAAAAAATGTCCGGAAGCCCGGTGATGAGTTGCTTCTTCCACTTTCTGATCTGATTCGGGTGAACCTCGTATTTAGAGGCCAACTCCGAGAGACTTCTATCGCCTTTGACGGCTTCAAGAGAAACCTTTGCTTTGAAGTCGCCAGAGTAGCTTCTTCGCATGGATTTGCCTCCTCTTTTGCCATTAAATATAATCGACAAATCCACCTTATTGCACTGTCTAAATTTCCCAGGCCATTATATATTGATCCTTCTTTTTAGAAAAATTCATTTGATCGAACTCTCCATTACTGCAGGCTGTTTTGGAGTTTACCAGCCATAGGTTTTGCTTCAATCTTATTGAAATCTCGCTGGCCTCCTATTAGCTTAGTTCCCGTTAGCTGACTGTCTGATAATTTGCGGAGAAAAACATGACCGGCGTTTCAGGGAATAAATATCTTGTGGTACTGGTTACAGTCGGTTCAGCAGATGATGCAGCCGGCCTGGCCAGGATTTTGGTAGAGGAACGCCTCGCGGCATGCGGCAACATAGTGGACCGGATCAGGTCTATCTACCGCTGGGAGGGCAAAATCGAGGATGAAGGCGAAACACTGCTCGTGCTGAAAACCAGAGCCGCACAATTCGAGGCACTGAAAAGACGGATTGTCGAACTGCACAGTTACGATGTTCCTGAGGTGATCGCGCTTGAAATAACCGATGGGTACAAGCCATACCTTGACTGGATCGATTCCAGTACCGCCTGAAAAAAGTTGTCCTGCAGGAGACAATCTTGATGAAAATTATGATTGTGGGCAACGGGGGCAGGGAGCACGCACTTCTCTGGCGGCTGGCCGGGGACAAGCCGGGTGCCGATTTTTTTATCACCAGGGGAACTCCGGGTACCGAATCTCTGGCCAAAAATATCGATGTAGCCCCTACGGATGTGGAAGCGGTCGTTACGGCCGCTGCTGAACTTGAGACCGACTTGGTAGTAGTCGGACCCGAGGTCCCGCTGGCAATGGGACTGGTAGACAGGCTCGGGGAATCAGGTATCGCCGTTTTCGGTCCGGTTGCCCAAGCTGCGAAAATCGAAAGCAGCAAAGTTTTTGCCAAACAACTAATGCAAAGGGTCGGGGTGCCGACAGCTGCTTTCGAAACGTTCACTGACATGGAAAAGGCGCTGGATCACGTGGAGGCAGGGCCTGAGGCCTGCGTGGTCAAGGCGGACGGCCTTGCTGCCGGCAAGGGCTCACTGGTCTGCCACAGCCGGGAGGAGGCGCGCCGGGCTGTAGAGCTGATCATGGGGGAGCGGGCTTTCGGTGAGGCTGGCCAGGAGACGCTTATTGAGGAGTTGATGACCGGCGAGGAGCTTTCCCTGCTCGCCCTCACTGACGGAAAGAACATCCTGCCCCTGGCGCCAAGCCAGGATCACAAAGCAGTGGGCGAGGGGGATAAGGGCCCGAATACCGGCGGCATGGGTGCTTATGCGCCAGTGCTTATTACCCCCCGGACACTGGTTGAGGAGATTGTTTCCACCACTATGGAGCCGGTCGTGGCCGAACTTGCCCGCATGGGAACTCCCTATCGCGGATGCCTCTATGCCGGCTTGATGATCTGTGGGGGAAAGCCAAAAGTTATAGAATTCAACTGCCGGTTCGGCGACCCCGAATCCCAGGCTGTACTGCCGCTTCTGGAGGGCAACCTGGCTGAGCTGATGATGGAAGCTGCTGCCGGCTCCCTGGACGGCGCCAGGGTATCCACAAGGCCGGGTGCCGCTGTTTGCGTGGTCATGGCTTCCGGAGGATACCCGGACAGCTACCGGAAAGGAAAGAAAATCACCTTTTTTTCAGAGTTGAAAGACAGGGAGGATATCGTTGTCTTTCACGCCGGCACGGCGCGCAGCGGTGAGGAAGTGGTGACAGCCGGCGGGAGAGTGCTCGGGGTTACCGGCCTCGGCGAGGATGTTATCAAGGCTGCGCAAAGAGCCTACGAGGGAGTTGACGCGATTTCGTTCGAGGGCATGTACTGCAGGCGGGATATCGGCTATCGCGAAATCAACCGGTTGAAAGCAATGCGTGACAATGAGATTTCCTGAAGGAGGGCCTGACGATGGAGACACCACTGGTCCAGATCAGCCAGGGCGGCCAGGATATCGGCTGGGGCAAACTCGGCTCGGTTATGCCCGATGACATGGAAGGTGCCCAGATAACCCTTCATGACGTGCATATCGCCGACGGGGTGGAGTTCGAAATTGGCGGACCGTTCCGGGTTACCGTAGATGAGAAGCGTTTCGAAAAATGCGCCCTCGTAAATTTCC
>JAUVUV010000302.1 GCA_030604975.1 Candidatus Glassiibacteriota bacterium
CGGTTGCCCCCCCGGTAATCCGCCATAGCTCCGCCCGTTCTTTTTCCGGTTTCTTCGATCAGCATAGACTACCTCTTTTTGAATAGAATGTCTATATATAGTATAAGAATCATCTACCTATACTATATATAGTAGTTCCAACAAAAAATCAAGCTTAAAATGAACATTTTTTCCTCTTTTATGTTGACATTAATGTACACTTTGCCTCCCTGCCAAACACCTAACCTATTAAATCCAAAATCGAGGAGAGCCAGCCAGGCGAACTCATGAGCTGGCCTGGATTCAACCCCAGCGGGATGGATATATAAACCCGTTTTTTTTAAAAATTCATGACGCAGAGCTTCAGCTCGGTCATTTCCTCGACTGCGAAACGCGGGCCTTCCCTTCCCGCTCCGCTGCACTTTACGCCACCGTAAGGCATCTGGTCCACCCTGAATGTGGGGGAATCGTTGATAATTACCCCGCCCGCCTGAAGTCTGCGAAAAGCGAGCATCGCTTTCTCCAGGGATTCGGTGTAGACACCGGCCTGAAGGCCATATTTACTGTCATTTGCCCTGATCGGGGCATCCTCGAAATCAGTGTAGCGCTCGATACAAACCACTGGAGCGAAAACCTCCTGGCAGTAAACTTTCATCTCGTGATCGACCTGATCCAGCACAGTCGGCTCGTAGTAGTTCCCCTCTCTCTTGCCGCCTGCCAGTATGCAGGCACCCGCGGCTACAGCCTCATTGACCCAGCTTTCCACGCGGCATGCCTCCTGTTCAGTGATCATCGGGCCTATTTCAGTAGCCGGGTCCATTGGATCACCACGTTTTAGAGAGTCGACACCGGAGAGAAAAAGCTCAAGGAAAGGCTCCGCCAGTTTCTGATTGAGCAGAATCCGCTGGACCGAAATACAGACCTGGCCTGAAAACGCAAAAGCTCCCACCAGGCTCTTACTGACAGCCTCTTTCAGCCGCGTATCATCTTCGACAATCAGGGCGCTGTTGGAGCCCAATTCCAGGGTAACACGTTTCATCCCTACATTTTCACGGATTCTTCGGCCGACTTCCAGCGATCCAGTAAAGGTCACCATTTTGATCCGGGGGTGAACGACCAGCGCGTTGCCTGCCTCCCCTCCGCTTCCGGGAACGACATTCACTGCGCCGTCAGGCGCTCCTGCATCAGCGAGAATCCCGGCCAGAGCCAGCGAGATCAGTGGGGTGGAGCTTGCCGGCTTGAGAACCACGGCGTTGCCCGCAGCAAGCGCCGGGGCGAGTTTGTGGGCTACCAGGTTCAGTGGAAAGTTGAAAGGCGAAATGGCCGCAATCGTTCCCAGAGGAAAGCGGTGGTAGAAGCCGAAATGCCCCTTACCGTGCGGGTGAGCGTCAAGTTCCATGGTTTCACCGTGCAGCCTGCGGGCCTCCTCTGCTGCAAAGGAAAATGTCTGCACCGCCCGGTCCACCTCTCCAGCGGCATAGCGCATGGGCTTGGCAGTTTCCTGAACCAGCAGGCCAGCTAAATCGGCGTTGCGGCGCTGGATTTCCGCTGCCGTATTTTTAAGAATATCATGGCGCTGGGCACCGGTGAGCGAAGCCATGGCGCTCGACTCAGCGGCCTGCACAGCCTCCTCCACATGCCGGCTTTCCGCTGCACAAACTCTGGCGATCTCCTCACCTGTATAAGGGTTGATTACCGGAAAACTCTTGCCGCTTTCAACCCACCTGCCCCCGATGAAAAGTCTGGTCTCAAGGCTTTGCTGCATGGCAACCTCCGTTGTGCGAGGTCAAAATATCTGTTAACTCCCTCTACCAGCCTGAAATGCGGGAGAGATAAAATATCGCCTCGACCTGATTAAATGAAGCCAGAAAAAGAAAGCCGCGAATGCCTGAACCTTGCGCAACAGTTCCGGCAAAACACGGCTTACGAAGTTTTTCAATAAAGACGGAATTTCAACAGATTTATAGCTTTTTCAGCACCAATTCCAGGTTGTCCGCCTCGTGGACCTGCTTTAAGATCGAGGCGAAGCGCCGGTTGTAGATTCTCACAGACGTCTCCAGGTTTCCCATGTTGAAATCCCTCTTAATCAGCAGGGTGTTCGGGCCCTGTTTGGCGACAATCCTGTTGTAATAGAAACCCCTGGTTTTTAACTCCACCGGTTCCGGGAGGCTATCCGGCAGGGCGTAGCCGGCGGGAACAGTAATCTCCAGGGAAGTTTTATAATCGGCTGTGTGAGGCAAGAGCAAACCATATTCCCTATTCTCGCCACTCAATTCAGGTGAGTACTCATCGGTAATTACCGCTGCTTTCATTACCAGGCCATCCGCAGTCTGGTCTCAGAGTCCGTTGATACTCACCTCGGCGTTTACGCTTATATTATCGCTCATTTGGTCCAGCCCATCGATCTGGAGCGGTCCATTGACCTGCGCCTGGCCGAAAGCGCTGAAGAGCCACGATGACCAGACTTGAGCCCGTTGAGCCTCGTCCGCACCGAGTAAATCCCGGCGGAGCCTGGCGTTGAAATGGCCGGTCATTTTCTGCTCGAGTTTTCCGGTGGCGCTTCCATCAGCGTTCAGGGCAAGAGTCCCCTTAAGCTGATACGAGTTCTCCTCGGAATCTATTGCAGGAACCTTTATATTCTTGAAGGTAATGTCGTCTTCACCGCTCTGGTTTACGAAAACGGTGATACCCCCCAGGTTATAATCGATATAATTCGGTGGAAGTGGAATATCCGTGGAAGGCTGCCAGAACTTGAACCTGCGGCTGCTCACTTCCAGCGCCAGCAGTGAGACATCGAACTGTGTTTCCATCGGCACGTTGTTCAGCAGAGTTCCCCCGGAGCGGCTTTTACCATAAGCCGGGTAAACCCATAGACCGTTGAGCGAAAGGGCGCTGACCAGGAAATGTGTGATATCGTCGGCATTTCCCAAGCCACTTCTCAACACGTTGTCCGGGGCCTTCGGCTTGGCCATCCAGAAATAGGATTCCCAGCGTTTCAACTCGCCAGTATCCTTGATATTTTCCCGCACCCAGGCAACAGCCGCAGAAATCTTTTCTTCAGGCGTATTGGCCGCTGCGATCACCTCGCCGATCTTCTCCTTGGCCTTGCGGCTCTGCCGTTCGTTAACAAGGTTATTCAGCGTCATCCGTTGGATCACAAAGTTCCAGTTCGGGCTGAAATTTAAGTGGCGAACCTGGAATTCTTTTTCACTTCTTCTCCACAGATTGATCGCCTCGCGCATGATCATGTCAATCCGCGGAGCCAGGTCTCCGAAAGCCGGGGCGAAAGGAATGTCTTTCGGATAGGCATCCACTGTATCCATTGCAATTTCGAAATATTCGTACCCAAAAAATTGCCAACTATCGGGACTATCAATATCAACCGTGCGCAATCCGTTGCGGACTCTTATGTTCTCGTGATCCTCGACGTTGTTGATACTATCCTCTACCACGATTTGGGGTTTTGTGATAAAGTTGCTCACCTGGTAATTAAAACGTGTCATCTTTGTGTTGCGCGCTACGTATTTGGCTCTCAATACCGGGTATTCCCGCTGGAAGGAAAAGTGGTCGTAGAGAACAAGCCTTTTGTCCTCGATCTTATACTCATACTCGAGCACACTTCCCTCTCTCACGTCCGGGAAGTCGATCTGGCGTATCCGCCAGATATCCTCTTTCTTCTTATGAAACACGGGGTTATCACTTAACTTGAGGAGGTCCGTAGAGGTACGGCTGGCACCTGTTTCTGTCGGGCGCAGCATATAACAGTTGTTGCCCTGCTCAAGCGGAATGATAAAATCCCGGTCTGCACCCTCAAGATCGACATCGCGGCCGGGGATATCCCGCACCTCGATAGTCTGTCCGTCGTTGATTGTCTGTGCCTTTATGTCGGCAATCTTGACCACTTTGTAATACGGTATCTTGACAGTGCGGAATTTTTCTATTGCGGATTCTTTCATAATTTTAATCGCCACATGGCGGGTAATATAAACCGGATTGATGATCCGGGACTGCTCGATTTCCTTATGGTCGAGAATAATCA
>JAUVUV010000331.1 GCA_030604975.1 Candidatus Glassiibacteriota bacterium
GGGCGAAACCGGGGCGCGAGCGTACAACCAGAAGGTTGCCTGCTCTGCTAATCGATAAAACCACCCCCTTGGCCACTGGTGGTGCCCCCGACGGTCTTGAGCTTCCCGGAAGGTAACGGTACCTGTTGCCGGCAACTGCCACTTTTACCAGACCCAGATCACGGATGTCCCGCGAGAGTGTGGCCTGAGTGGTGCGTACGCCGTGCTCCAGGAGCTTTTGGAGAAGGTCTTCTTGAGTGGAGATCGGCTCGCCGGAGATGATATGAAGGATCAGCGAACGCCTTTCTTTTTTTCTCGAAGACATGATTCTCCAACAACTGTTTGAATAATTATGCAGACGATTATATAATTATAAATCAAAATTAATTTTTGTCAACTCTTATTTTGCCCCGGCAGCTATCTCAATTAAGTTTATAGTTCACGGCGCTGATTAGATCCCCTCGACCAATTTACTTTTACCTTCTATTGCATTAATATTCTACCGGTGATATGTTGCCTTTTAATAGACAAAATCCGTATTCTAACCCCAGAGAAAGCAAAATGGAAATATACAGGCCACCCATACCACCCGGCAAGCTTTCCGATGTACGCGGCCAAAAACCGGACTTTCCTTGCATACTCTGTGCAATCCGGGACCGCGAACCGCAGGTGACCAATTTTGAGATCACCCGTAACAAGCAAATGATCATCTCGCTCAACTTCTATCCTTACAATCCGGGCCACATGATGATTTTCCCCATGCGGCACCTCACCGACATCCGGGATTTGACGGATGAGGAAATAATGGAGATGCACCGGCTGCAGTGTAAAGTGATGGCCGTGCTCGAGTCGGTTTACGGCCCCAGAGGGTTCAATATCGGGTATAATGTCGATAAAACCAGCGAGGCGAGTATTGAGCACATCCACTGTCATGTGGTTCCACGCCACCGGAATGAAATCGGCCTGCTGGAAATGATCAGCCAGGGCTCGAGAGTGCTGGTGGAAGACCCGCTGGATACACTGGAAAAACTTCGCAAGGTATTTGCTGAACTCGAAAATGAAAAAAAATAACCATGCTTTAAATCTCACTTAAACTCCCTCTTCCAACACCTAACCGGAGAATTCTAATGGCTTGTTCGAAAGTAAGCAAATCATCACTGATCCTCCTGTCCCTGATCTCTTTCTGCCTTCTCGCCTTCATAGGCTGCACTTCAGGAAAGGAAAGCACGCCCTCGGCAAAGCAGAACCTGCCCAATGCCGGGTCAGGGACAAAAAAACCCGATCGAGAAATAATCTGCCGCAAAGCTCCCTCGGCGATCGAGGTGGACGGGATAATCGAAAATACCTGGCAGGCGGCTGAAACCATGCGGCTTGATGACTCCGCCGATATTCCCGACCCGAACAGGGTGAAAATATACACCCTCTGGGACGAAAACTACCTCTATGTTGCCTACGAGGTCACAGACCGCTACCTGGTGGGTTTCCAGACCGAACGCGACCACAAGGCCCTTTACAAGGACGACATGATCGAGGTTCTGCTCGACCCCAGGCGGGATGCCACCGATCTCTGGCTGGAGGATGACATAGTCTACCACGTGAATATTCTCGGCCAGGTCAAAGACGACCGAGGCTCGCCTGAGGGCAGAAGTGACGCCACCTGGCAGAGCGACGCCAGTTTCGCTGTCATATATGATGGCACTCTCAACGATTCCACCGATCTGGATCAGGGATTCAGCGTGGAACTTGCCGTGCCCTGGTCTGAGATCGGCAAGAAACCCATGCCTGGGGAAACTCTCGGTATAAATTTTGCAGCCGGTGACGCCGAGGGCGCGGACGAACACCTCTGGGACTGGTGCGGCGCCCGTCCTTTCAGACAGCCCAGTGTCTACGGGGTGCTGGAGCTCGAGTAGCCTCCTAACCCGAGTTATGAGAATGGGGTCCAGTGATGAAAGCTTTGCGGAAAGCTATACTGACCGTTCTGATTTGTGGAATATGCGCCACTGTTTCATGTGCAGAAATTCTTCCCACCGGAGGCAGGGAACTTTTGCCCATTCCGGTAATGCGTAGTATGCAGGCCTACATGCTGGAAAAACGCTTCGACGGCTGGCTTTTTACCGGACAGGGCACTTTCGACGATCTGGCCAGCGAGTTTCTCGGACTCCAGGGCAAAACCCGGCACCGCTGGTTTATCTTCTACCCCGGCCTGGCCACTCTCAGGAAACCGTTTCTGATCTATCATTCGGAGGATGAAAAAGTTTTCAGCGGGATCAATTTTTACCCCTACCCCTACCGCAGCCGAAAGGAAATGCTCGACAGGATCAGAATAGACTTAAACTCATTCGCCAAGGTTATCTGCCTCAACTACTCGGAAAACCTTAATATCCCTGAACTGTCGCGTGTGGACGCCGGCACTCTGGAATTGTTGAAAAACAATGGGTTCGGTTTGCTCTCCAGCGGCTCGATTCTTTCCTTTTTCCATACACGCTGGCGTGTAAGCGACATGGAAACCCACAAGAAGGCTGCATCCAGGCTGGATTCAATCCTGCCCCTGAGCGTGGATTACCTTAGAGAAAGACTGTTGAAAAATAAAAGGGTGAAAGACTACGACCTGGTCAAGTTTATGAAAAAAAGGCTTAAGAAGCTGGGTCTTGAAGAAATAGAGGAACCGACCGTGGCGCTGTGGGAAAAAACTCTGCTGGAGAAATACACCCCGACAAAAAAGCTCTCCCGGCTCATTTCGCGGGATGATCTGTTATACCTGGAAGTTGCCGCGCGCCTGCGGGATGATGAGAACTCCATGTTCGCCCGCCTCGGCTGGAGCCTCTATGCTGGCGAGCAGGTGCCTGATTCGTTGAGCAGACCCTGGGAACGGATAGTCGCCGCAACGGATGCAGCACTTGCTCTGCTGAGAGGCCGCATCCCGCGCCAGATTACCACCCTCCGGGGCTATGAGGTAGACCAGGCCGCGCGTGCAAAGCTCGGTTCAATCCCGGATATTCTCCCCCGCCCGCTGGGATATAACCTCAACCGGAACCAGCACCATTTCGGCGTGCGTTTCGACAACTACATCGCCCACGACGACCGCGAAATCATGCCCGGTATGGGATTTACCCTGGAGCCGGGCATCTATACCGATACTTATGCCCTGCGCACCTGCGCCAACCTGTTTATCGACGGAACGCGCCAGGTGAATCTCTCGGCTCCGCTCCAGCGAGAGATCATTGCCGTGCTGGCCCCTCCGGCAGAGGCGGACAGCCGGAGTGTCTCTCCCCCGTGAACACACCTGAAACACTGGCTGTACTTAAATAAATGTAGGGCGAACCTGCGTGTCCGCCCTAACAGAGCACACACGAGGGTGCGTTCTTTCACAAAATTTCACCCCCTCCCGTAATCCGGAATCTTTTTCAGCGTCCCCCCCTCCAGCGCGGACTGGTGCGCGTAGAACCCGGGCACAGTATAGGCCAGCGCCTCCCAGACATTAACCGCAGGCTGGCGTTTCTCGATCAGCGCTGTCACGAGCTCGTGGGTGATATGCGTGTGCGAGCCGCCGTGGCCGCTGGGGTGGCGCAGGGGCTCTGGCAAAAGCTCATAATGGTCCGGTACGTCGTAGGGCTTGGTAACTATTTTACTCTCGGTGTACCTGTTCTTAATCACTTCTCCCTTTTCCCTGCGGGCGACCATTGCCGGTACCCCTCCTGGTCGCGGCATGTAGAACGAC
>JAUVUV010000166.1 GCA_030604975.1 Candidatus Glassiibacteriota bacterium
GCCAGGGGGAAGAAATCTCTGCCGGAAGAACAATAATTTTTTCGTGGCGGATTCCGAGCTTTCCCTGTCCGGGACAGCGACCATGAATTTGCAAAACAAGTTAATTTGCTCGGAAATACAGCACCCACAGGGTAAAGCGTGCCATAACCCTGCAACTTACCGGCAAAACAAACATTCGAGGGGAATTTACTTGGCTCCCCTGGAATAGAGAAGCTTGTAAATAACACTGTCGGTAAGGGCCTGCCAGCTGGCATCCACGATATTAAAGGAAACCCCCACCGTGCCCCATTTGTTTTTCTTGTCGCCGGATTCGATCAGCACGCGCACCATCGATTCAGTGCCCGTGCCCATGGGCAATACGCGCACCTTGTAATCGAGAAGTTTGACTTCCTTGAGTTCGGGGTAGAATTTCTCCAGCGCCTTGCGCAGGGCATTGTCGATCGCGTTGACCGGCCCGTTGCCAACTGCGGCGGTGTGTTCTGTCTGGCCGTCCACCTTGACCATGATCGTCGCCTCGGAGGAGGGAACCTCCGTGTCGAAGCTTTTCTGGTCGATCACGCGAAAGCCTAACAACTCGAAAAACTCGGGCAGCTGCCCCTGGGCGCGTTTGATCAACAGCTCGAAACTGGCCTCGGCTCCCTCGTACTGGAACCCCTCGTATTCGAGAGTCTTGAGCTTATCAAGGATCTCCCTCACCACCGGGTCTTTGCTGTCTATATCGATGCCGAATTCCTGGGCCTTGTAAAGGATATTACTCCTGCCGCTCAGGTCGCTGACCAGCACACGGCGGTGATTGCCGACAAATTCGGGATCGATATGTTCATAGGTCTCCGGGTTGCGCACCACGGCAGAGACATGCATGCCGCCCTTGTGGGCGAAAGCGCTCTCACCGACAAAGGCCTGGCGCTTGTTGTCCGGCATATTTGCCAGTTCGTTGACAAAGCGGGTGAGCTCGCGAAGCCGCTTGAGATGTTTGCGCGGGATCGCCTCACAGCCCATCTTGAGTATCAGATCCGGGATGATCGAGACCAGGTTTGCATTGCCGCAGCGCTCGCCGTAGCCGTTTATCGTGCCCTGTACATGCATCGCACCCGCCTCTACTGCAACGAGAGTATTGGCCACTGCCAGTTCCGAATCGTTATGGGTGTGGATCCCGAGCGGTACATTGATTGTCTCGGCGACCTTTTTCACCACTTCGCTGATAAACGAGGGCAGGCTGCCGCCATTGGTGTCGCAGAGCACTATCCTGTCCGCCCCGGCATCCTCTGCGGCCTTGAGAGTCTTGAGGCAATACTCGGGATTTGCCCGGTAACCGTCGAACAGGTGTTCTGCATCGTAGATCACCATCCTGTTGCGCTTTTTCAGGTAATCCAGAGATTCGTAGATGGCCCTGAGATTTTCATCCAGTTTCGTACGCAGGGCATCCCGGACATGGAGGTCCCAGCTCTTGCCTACCACGGTTACCACCTCGGTTTCCGCGCTGAGCAGGCTGTTGATTACCGAGTCACTCTCCACCTGGCCGCCGACCCTGCGGGTCATGCCGAAAGCCGTGGGTTTGGCCCTTTTGAGCGGCGACTTCTTGACTTCCTCGAAAAAGAGCGCATCCTTGGGATTGGAACCCGGATACCCTCCCTCGATGTAGTGGAAACCCATTTCGTCGAGAAAATGGGCGATCCGCATTTTATCCTCGAGGGTAAACGAGATATCCTCGGCCTGTGTCCCGTCGCGCAGGGTTGTGTCATAGATTTCAATGGTTGCCATGGGCAAAACTCCTATTTTTTCATCCAGGTCATCATTTTACGCAATTTAGCGCCCACCTTTTCGACCAGATGCCCGGCGTCCTGGCGTTTACGGGCGTTGTAACACGGACGGCCGACCTTATTCTCCAACAGCCACTGGCGGGCAAAGGAGCCGTCCTGAATCTCAGAAAGCACTTTTTTCATCTCCTGACGCACCTGCTCGTTAATGATTCGCTTGCCGGTCACCAGATCGCCGTACTCGGCGGTATCGGAAATGGAGTTGCGCATGTTTGCAATACCGCCTTCATAAATCAGGTCCACGATCAGTTTCACCTCGTGCAGGCACTCGAAATAGGCGATCTCTGGCTGGTAGCCAGCCTCAACCAGGGTATCGAATCCGGCGCGCATAAGCTCGGTGAGTCCACCGCAGAGCACGACCTGTTCGCCGAAAAGATCGGTTTCGGTTTCCTCGGCGAAGGTTGTCTCAATGATTCCGGCCCTTCCAGCCCCGATTCCGCAGGCGAAGGCCAGGGCCAGCTCGTGGGCCTTGCCGGTGGCATTCTGCCGGAGGGCGATCAGGCAGGGTACCCCACCGCCTTCAGTATAGATACGCCGTACAAGGTGACCGGGGCCCTTGGGAGCGACCATGAACACATCCACCCCGGCAGGAGGCACTATCTGGTCGAAATGGATATTGAAACCGTGGCTGAAAACCAGTGCCTTGCCGGATTTCATGTGCTGGGCGATAGCGGAAGAGTAGACATCGGCCTGGATCTGATCCGGAAGAAGGATCTGGATCACATCTGCACTCTTAGCGGCTTCGGACGCTGTGAGCGGCTTGAAACCATCCTTGAGAGCCTGCTTGTAGTTGGCCGTGCCTTTCAGTTCACTCACGATCACATCGAAACCGCTGTCCCTCAGATTCTGCGCCTGGGCGTGACCCTGGCTTCCGTAACCGATAATAGCGATCTTGCGTTTCTTTAAAACAGCAGGTTTAGCGTCTTTTTCGTAGTAAATTTTCATTTAGTGCCTCCACTTTTTTGGACATTGTCGAAAATATCGCCTTTCAATTATTCGGGAATTCAGGCCTGATCCGGTACACCCAACCGGCCGCACACGTGTAGCTACAAAATAAACGGTATCGATTCAATTCGAAATAATCTTCAACCGGGTGAGGTATGCCCAGCTGCTTGCGAAAATCATACTGGTTTCGGCGCTAACTCAATCAGGCCGGCATCTTGCTCGAGGACCAGTCAGGGCTTTTGCCTGTATACTCGCGCTTTAGAGCCACTATACCGGTACGGGCTATTTCCTTGATCCCGAACGGCTGGAGCATGCTAATACATGCCTGAACCTTCTTGTTGCCGCCTGTAACCTCGATACTCAGAGTCTTGGGCGAGATATCCACGATTTTGGCCTGAAAGATGTCCGTGATCTGTACTATCGAGCTGCGTGTTGAGGCGGTGCAGCTGAGCTTGATCAGCGCAAGCTCCCGGTTGATATGTTCCTCGTAGGTAAGATCGACCACCTTGATTACATTGATCAGCCGGTTGAGCTGTTTGATTATCTGTTCGATAACCATGTCGTCACCTTGGGTGACAATTGTCATGCGGCTCAGTTCGGGGTTTTCTGTCTCTCCCACGCAGATACTGTCCATGTTGTAACCTTTGCCGCTGAACAGATTGGCAATGCGTGCCTGAACTCCGAACTTGTTCTCGACCAGTAGCGAAATAGTGTGTCGCATCTGCTGTCTCCGTCGTCGGATAGATAAAGTGTTTATTCGATAATATCCGTGGCCATTTGGCCGGGCGGAATCATTGGGTAAACGTTTTCGTGGCGGTCAACGTGAAAGTCGATGAATACCGGGCAATTTTTGACTTTCATCGCCTTTTTGAGCACCGGAATCACCTCGTCATATTTTTCGACCTTCATCCCCTTTGCGCCATAAGCTTCAACCAGCTTGGTAAAATCAGGGTTCGTATATTCGAGACAGGTGTGGCTGTAACGCTTGCCGAAAAACAGTTCCTGCCACTGTCTGACCATGCCGAGGAATCCATTGTTGAGTATCGCCACAATCAAGTTGAGCCGCTGGGATACGGCTGTGGCAACCTCCTGCACGGTCATCTGGAAGCCGCCGTCACCAATTATGGCAACCACTTTTTTGTCCGGTGAAGCCAGTGCCGCCCCGATTGCCGCCGGAAAACCGAAACCCATGGTTCCTAACCCGCCTGAGGTCAAAAGAGTGCGCGGCTTGAGGAACTTATAGTGCAGCGCAACAAACATCTGGTGCTGGCCGACATCAGTTGAAATAACTGTATCACCACCGCAGATCTTGTGGATCGACTCGATAACATACTGAGGTTTGACCCTCTCGCCTTTCTTGTACTTGAGAGGGTGGGTTTTTTTCCAGTGGTCGATCATGTTGAGCCAGTCTGCTGTATCTGCCTTCTTTGTCAAGGGCAGAAGTGTTTTCAGCACCTTTTTACAGTTGCCAACGATTGGGTAGTCTACCTTGATATTCTTACTGATCGAGGCAGGGTCCACATCTATATGAATCACACTGGCTTTTGGGGCGAATGCATCGAGTTTGCCGGTAACCCGGTCATCGAAACGGGAGCCGACTGCAATCAGCAGGTCGCTTTCGTTGACTGCCATATTCGCATACCAGGTGCCGTGCATCCCGAGCATCCCCAGAGAGAGCGGATCATCCTCCGGGAAAGCGCCGAGCCCGAGCAAGGTGGTTGTGACCGGTATCCCGGCCTTGTGAGCGAGTTCGGTCAGCTCTGCTGAGGCATTCGAGGAATTACATCCCCCGCCCACATAGAGTACCGGCCTTTTGGCCTGTGCCATCACCTCTGCTGCCTTTTTGATCTGCTGAATGTGTCCATGCTCTGTAGGTTTGAAGCCTGGGATGTCAACAGTATCAGGATACTCGAACTCCGATTCCGAAAGGAACACGTCCTTGGGAATATCGATCAGCACAGGGCCCGGCCTGCCGGTGGAAGCGATGTAGAAAGCCTCCTTGACTGTCCTGGCCAGATCCGCGACATCCCGAACCAGGTAGCTGTGCTTGGTGATTGGACGGGTAATGCCGATAATGTCCACCTCCTGGAATGCGTCGTTGCCGATAGCGGCTCTGGCCACCTGGCCGGTGATACACACTACGGGTATCGAGTCCATGAAAGAGGTGGCAATGCCGGTAACCAGGTTGGTGGCTCCAGGTCCTGAAGTTACCAGACAGACACCTGTTTTGCCGGAGGCTCGCGCGTAGCCGTCCGCCATATGCTGGGCGCCTTGCTCGTGTCGGCAGAGCACGACCTTGGGCCTGGGCAAGTTGTACAACGTATCGAAAACAGGGATTACCACACCTCCGGGATAGCCGAAAATGTGGTTGACATTCTCTTCAATCAGGGAGCGTATAAGTATCTCAGAGCCCGAAAGCCGCTCTTTTTTTCCGGCTCTCACTTTCTTGCCTGATTCCTTTTCCTTGACTCTCTGCATAGCCCTATCTCCAGTTCATGGTTGTTGTTAGGCCAGCGACTGCACCATGAGAACCGGTTTCCCTTCAGTTCCCCGAGAGGTTGAAATTCACCGACGGGGAAAATTCCAGTCTTAGCAGGTTAGTATCTGCATGGCGAAGTCATGCATAAATTTAATGCTATTAATCATTCCGTCTATATTAATCGCTCAATCTATATTTTACCTCAAAACGTAAAATGAATGCACCAAGAGCCGCACCGGGCCAGCCAGTTCCCCAGACTAAGCATATGTTAATTAAGGAAGTTAAAGCTGATCGGGGGAACGGGCTCGCGGCTATTATAGGCCTATTATAATCAAGCCGGAGCCTTCCCACAAAGATACGGGAAGAATAATCAAAATGCTCAAAAGAATCAAAGCAGTAGATAGACGAGTACTCTGAATCAGGCTGAGGTGCCGGAGTAAGACGCGTGAAGAGGACAGC
>JAUVUV010000025.1 GCA_030604975.1 Candidatus Glassiibacteriota bacterium
AGTCCAATAAAAGAAAGACCCGGCAAACTTATAGTTCTTGAGAAACTTGTTGTCAATCCTGCCGCACCTGAGGTTTCATTTTTCAAAAACATTTAAAAAGATGGGAAAAGGTTGTAAAATAAAAGCTGGACATTCAAAATCAATACGCAGAGTTTAAATGGAATTTAAGCTGAAAGTGCTCTTAACATATATTCTGACAGCTATCGCCGCTGGTGTATTGATCCTGATTGCCGCGAGCATCTGGTACAATGCGATTGACCACACCGACAAGCTTTTCGCAGAACACAGCCCTCTTATGTCCGCAGAGGAGAGTTTGCTCGGCGACTCAGCCGGATACCGGGAAATCGCCTTTACCCTGAATGATCAACTCGGGCGTGTGACCAGGGGGAACCTTCGCATTCCGCTTGGCGTCGACAAGCCTCTTCCTGCAGTGATGATTCTGGGAGGGCAGCATACCGGTGCCCGGGCCGCGGGGCTTATCAGTTTGGAAAAACAGGCCGTACTCTGCGCAATGGATTACCCCTCCTATCCCGAGGAAACGATAACCCCGGCCAGGATACCGGCACTGCTCCATTCGCTTCAGAGAGCGGCTTTCGATGCGGTAGGCATGGCATTCAATGTCCTGGACTACCTCTGCACCAGGCCTGAGGTAGATAAGGACAGGATCACGGTTCTGGGAGCCAGTTTCGGTGTGCCCTTTGCAGTGATTGCCGCCCTTGACCACCGGGTGAGAGGTGTTGTATTGATCTACGGCGCGGGTGACCTGGAAGAGCTGATCGATTGGAACCTCCGGCGAAAGGTGCGTTTCGCCCCACTACGTAAATTTGCAAGTCACATACTAGGCACTCTGACTTCCCCGTTCGAGCCGACAGCTTATGTCGACCGGTTCTCGCCCAGACCTCTTCTGATGATCAACAGCAGTCTGGATGAAAAGATACCCGTGCGATGTGTAAGGCTCCTTTTTAATAAAGCGAACGGGCCCAAGGAACTGATCTGGCTGGATACTCAACACGTTCACCCTTCGAACCGAAAACTGATCGACTCCCTGACCCGGATAAGCTCCGACTGGCTTGTGAGAAAAAATCTGCTCTGAACCGGAGCCTGCAAGGGTAATCCCGGCCAGGGCTACCGCCTATTATTCGGTCCGAACCGTTCGTCTGGACTTTCTACCTGCAGTTGATATGGAAATAAGTTTCAATCTGAAAATAATTTATTACTTTAATTATACTCCTCTTTTCCGGCCTAAAATCAACCACTTTTATTTTCCAGGGGCGGAATTCCTGAATGATTTCAGTACGCCCGGGAGGCGATCATGAGAGCGCGCTCGAGAAGCTACCTGGTTCTCCTGTTTTCTGTCTTTCTGGTATCTTTTTCCGGCTGCGAAAGACAACAGAAAACTCTCGAACAGGAAAGTCCCAAAGCCGAGGGCTGGAGGGTGCTGGGGCCCGGCGGCGGCGGAGCACAGTATGAACCGACAATCAGCCCGGCAGACCCGAACCATGTTTTCGTACGCTGCGACATGACCGGGGCCTATGTAACCGAAAACGGCGGCAACTCCTGGCGGATGTTCAACCTCCGCACTGTTGTTCAGGATTTCGAATTCGACCCCAGCAATCCGGGCACTGTTTATGCATCCAACAACGGTCTTTACCGCTCAGAGGACAAGGGCCGGCGCTGGCGCCTGATTTACCCCGACCCGGCGAATGTAACCTCTGAGACCATGACCGGAGACCACGCCGGCCAGCGGTTTATCACCAAAGACGGCATGCCCGACGGTTCGATTGCCAAGGTGCGGGTGAACCCGGCCAACAGCGACATTATTTATATCGGCCTTTCCCCGAGCTGGAGGTCGGACAAGCCCTGCCGGGTGCTGGTTTCGACTGACCGCGGGGCGAACTGGAAAGTGCTGGCCGAGATACCGGGGCGCAGAGTGCTCGGTATTTTCCCCGGAAGCTGGCAGGGCAAGGCAGATGAGGCCACAGTGCTCACGGAACGCTCATGCATACGCGTTTCAGCCGAACGCGGCCTGGTCGCCGAGCTTTCGCTGCCTGTGCCGAGTATCCAGGTGGCGGACGGTGGAAAGGGGGCCGAGGGCGGGGTGATCTACGTCCTCTCCGGGATAAGCCGGCAGGGGGACGAGGTGAGCGGAGGAATCTACCGCTCTGATGATCTGGGCCAAAGCTGGCGCCAGGTCAACGGAAACCTGGTTGCGGAAGGCTCTGCCGGGGGAAGGTTGCCGAGTTTCAGAACCCTCGCAGTTTGCGAAAGCCGACCGGAAGTTGTTTACCTTTCCTGCAGCGCATTCAGGGTAATGGAAAAGGGCTATCCCCAGGGGTACAGGGGAATTTTCAAAACCGAAAACGGCGGCGAAACCTGGAACTGGTCGGTCACCGTGGCTGGCGGCAAGGTGCTTACCGGCAATTTCAGCGGCGGCTGGCTGAAAAAATGTCTCGGCTGGTTTGGAAACCCGAGCCACCTGGGAGTCTGCCCCACCAACCCGGATGTCTGCTACGCTACGGATTCAGGGCGCACCTATAAAACCGAGGACGGCGGAGCAAGCTGGCAGCAGGTGATCAGCGAGGATTTTCCTGACGGCTCTGCGACCAGCCGGGGTCTGGATGTGACCACTAATTACGGAATCCATTTCGACCCGTTCGATAAGAACCACTTTTTTATCACCTACACTGATATCGGCCTTTTCCATACCTTTGACAGCGGCAAGAGCTGGAACCACTCGATCACTGGTATCCCCCGCCAGTGGCGAAACACCTGCTACTGGCTTGAGTTCGACCCGGCGGCGAGGGGACGTATCTGGGCCTGCTGGTCCAATGTGCACGATCTGCCCCGGCCCAAGATGTTCCGTTCAGGCAACCTGGTCAACGGAAGGCAGCAGGGCGGCGTGTCCGTGTCCGGAGACGGCGGCAGGTGGTGGACACTTCTGCACAAGGGAGTGACGATAAACGGCGAATACCGCAAGGGAATGCGCCTGGGCGCTGTGTGCACCCACATCCTGCTCGACCCGGAAAGCCCGGTCGAATCCCGCACCCTCTATGTCTGTGATTTCGGCTACGGGGTGTGGAAAACAGTCGACGGCGGCCAGACCTGGGAGGTTAAAAACAAGGGCCTGAAAACCAACTTCAACGCCTGGCGCATGGCCCTTCTGCCCGGCGGAAGACTGATCCTGCTCGTTGCCCGGGGCGGTGTCGAAGGCAGAGAAGTTATTCCCGGGGCGCTCTATTTCAGCAACGACGGAGCAGAAAGCTGGCAGCCAATGGCCCTGCCTGAACGGGTCACTGCCCCGAACGACCTGGTTTTCGATCCCACAGAGCCGAAAAGAATGTATCTCAGTTGCTGGCCGCTTAATGTGAAGGGAGAGGAAATCGGCGGGGGGCTCTACCGCACTGAGGACGGCGGCAAGAGCTGGAAACAGGTTTTCAGCGAGGACATGCACGTTTACGCGGCTGCGGTCGACCCGTTCGATCCGAACACGATCTATATCAACACTTTCAACAGTGCAGCATTCCACAGTGATGACCGGGGAGAGAACTGGCAACGCCTGGGCGGCTACAATTTCAAGTGGGGGCACCGTCCTGTGCCCGACCCTCACAACCAGGGCAAGCTTTTCCTGACATCCTTCGGGGGCAGCGTGTTCTACGGCCCGGCGAAAGGAGTGCCCGGGGCTTTCGAGGATATCGACAATCTGCCCGCGCAGCGGTGGTAAAGCCTGAACACTTTTTGGGAAAATATATTTGCTGAGCCCGGTTTAATCAGGCCTCAGGGGGACGGCGGACTGTGTCCCTTGCCAGTGCATTATCACGCATTATTCCTATCCGCTATACCGACAAACAATTTATCATTTACTGCTTTTTGGAGGATTCATGGCAAAACAATATCAGAACTGTCTTTTCTTCGCCACACTGCTAAGCTTATCTTTCCTCTTGAGTTTTTCCGGTCCGGTGGCTGCACTCGAGATTCCTCTGAACGTGGAGGAGGCCGAGGGCTACACCAGGCGCTCCGAGCCAGTTTCAACCGGCATTCCCCTGCCCAGGGCAGCGCTGAAAGACCTTTCCACACTCTGCGTGACAGGACCGGACGGTGCAGCCGTGCCCGCCCAGTTTGAAACCCTGGCCACCTGGCCCGATGGTTCTGCCAAGTGGGTGCTGGTCGACTTTTTCGCGGATTGCCCTGCCGGCGGCAAAGCAGGCTACCTTCTCTCAGACAGCGGTAAGCGGCCTGAAAGCATGCCCATGCTCAGGCTGGAGGAAAGCGGTGATGCAGTGACAGTAGAGACAGGCGTGATGCGCTGCCGTCTGGACCGGAACAATTTCGATCTGTTCGGCTCTATCTGGCTCGATCACGACAGGGACGGCAGTTTCAGCGTGTCCGAGCGTGTGACCCCCCTGGCGCCTGAACCGGGGATAAAGCTGATCGACAGTCACGGCAGAAAAATCTCCAGCCTCTGGGGCAAGATCGAAAGCTTCGAGGTGGAAGCAGCCGGTCCGGTCCGGGCCACAGTGGCAGTCAAGGGTGCGCTTGGGGACTCTGACGGCGAGGGCTTTCTCGACTACACTGCGAGGCTTCATTTCTATGCGGGAACTGGCCTGGTGCGGGTCTTTTTCACCCTGGAAAACCATAACCCCACTGTGCCGCTGCCTGGGAATCACTGGGTGCTCGGCCGCCCGGGAAACATCTTTTTTACCGATCTCTCCCTTTCGGCTCAACTCAACTTTCACGGCCCTGTCCAGATGTCGGTGGGTGACGGCTCCAGGGAGATTCTCGACAGGGTCGTCCTGACCGGCACCGGGGGTATCTACCAGGAGTCCTCTGGCGGAGAGAACTGGTTCCACCGCAACCATATGAACCACCTGGGGAAAATTCCCATGCGTTTCCGGGGTGCGAAAACGTTTCTGGATGGTGTAGAGCCATACCGGGTCAACCGGCCGGATGCATGGCTTCACGTTGCAGACCGGCAGTTTGGCCTGGCAGTGGCAGTGCGCCATTTCTGGCAGAATTTCCCCAAGGCCCTCTCTGCCGCTCCTGACGGCACTGTCCGGGTGGCGCTCTGGCCGGAGGAGTTCCCCACGCTACACGAATTGCAAGGCGGAGAGATCAAAACTCACGAGGCGGCGTTTTTCTTCCATACCGGCCGCCAAGGCAGCAACAGGAGGGAAAACCGGGTGGCCACCACCATGGGTTCTTTCCATAATCCACTTTACGTGCGGGCACCTGCTCAAGTCTATCTGGCAAGCGGCTTTTTCGATGATGTTGCAGCCTATGACCCCAAACGGTTTCCTACCTACGAGCACTACCAGCAGGCAGCGCTGATATCCGAGCCGGTCAACCTGGTGGCGGATATCGAGGCGATCGATGAGTACGGCTGGCGCAATTTCGGCGACACCTGGGCCAAAAACGAGACCGACAAGACCGGAGGGCCACACTCGGGCCGGCAGGTTGTGAGCCATTTCAACCTCGAGTACGATTTCGGCTACGGGATGCTTTTCCAGAGCCTGCGCACTCTCGTCCGGGCGCCCGAACTGAGCTGCAAGTGGTGGAACCTGGCGGAGGCGGCCCTGCGCCACGAAAGCGACATCGATATCTATCACACCACCAGGGACACCAGGTCCAGGGGAGTTTACAACAGCGGCAAGTTCACACATACCCAGCACGGAGTGGAAGCAGGTCTGGTGACCCACCGCGGCGGTCCCCGCCCTCACTGGTTCGGTACCCTGCGCTGGCCCTGGGGACAGGGAGGCGCCCCTGAATCCGGCCATTTCAACACCCGCGGCCAGATGTGCTACTATTATCTCACCGGTGACCGCCGCGTGCTGGAATCGGCAATCGAGCAGACGGATCTGGTCTACCGCAAGGTCAGCCAGGATGTTTTCGCCCAGATCGATAACCTGAACCGCAATGCCGGCAACAACCTTCAGATCCTCACCGATGCCTATCTCTATACCGGGGATGAAAAGTACCGCGAGGCTTCAGAGAAAATCTTGCGGAGTACGGCCCCTGAAAAACAGTGGTACATGAGTGCCGAGGGCCGGGCCCAAAGGGCTGAGGATAAAGTCTCGGGATTCTGGACCTCTGCTATCTGTATCAACGCCGCCGCGCGCTGGACAGAGGTTATGGAGGAGAAGACCGGCAAGCCTTACGAGCTTGGACGCAACTATGTTACCGCCTACGCCGACTTTGTCAGCCGTTTCCTGGCCGGCGGACCCGGCGCAGGCTTCTACTTTGCCTGGAGCCGGGCCGGAGGAGGCGAACGCAACCACGGCCCCTGGACCTATCGCCTGACTGATATCGCGATGTTCGGCCACAAGTATTCACACGATCCGGCTCTCAGGAAACGCTGTCTGAAAGCTGCCGCGGATGCTTTTGCATTCATGGCCAAAAGAGCTGCACGCAGCAGATCGTTTTACAACAACGGCAAGGAGACCACGATGATTATCGGCGGCGGGCATGAGTACACGTACTACAGGCAGAAAGGAAGGTGGCCGAAATAAAAATTGCAATCAAGGTATTTGCATAAGGCCATGGCAAGCCAGACTCCAATTTGGGTGATTACGAGTTCACTCGATCTAACCGATATATAAATTTGAGGACCGAGCGATGAAACGGGATTACGCTTCTCTTCTCGAAGAGGTCGGGAAACACCTTCATGATGAGCTGCTCCCCTACTGGAGCCATCGCGGGGACGATGCGCAGTTCGGAGGATTTCTCACCTTTTTCGACCGCCACGGCAACCCGACCGGCGAAACTGAGAAAAACCTGCTGGCCAACTGCCGTCTGATTTACAGCTTCGCCTCGATCCACCGGGCCGGTCATGACCCGGACGGTTCTTTTCTCGAAAGGGCAGGCAGAGGAGTCAAGTTCGTCCAGGAACATTTCCGGGATCCAGTCAACCATGGCTGGTACTGGATCCTCGAGCGGGATGGGACCCCGGTTGACAGGAAAAAGATTATCTACGGCCACAGCTTTGTGATCTATGCTTTCAGCGAATATGCCATGGTCGCAAAGGACAGCTCTGCGCTGGATGTGGCAAACCAGGCTTTCGAATTACTCCAGGTCAAGGCTGCGGACAACCTGTTCGGCGGCTACTATGAGTTTTTCGAGGAAGACTGGTCCCATTGCAAGCCCGGAATGTACGGGGGAGACCGAAAGTCGATGGATATCCATATGCACCTGATGGAGGCGTTCACCCACCTTTACCAGGCAAGCGGCGACAGTATTCACAGGCGCCGGGCGTGTGAGATAATCGAGCTGATCCGCAGCCGCATGCTTCACCCGGAACACGGCACGGGCATGGCCCAGTTCAGCCCGGATTTGACCCCGCAGCAGGCGATCATTTTCAGGAATGTCTGGGGCTCGGACCGGGAGGCGGAGGATCCGCAGGGAAGGCCGCTGGACAATACCTCGTACGGCCACAATGTCGAGCTCGCCTGGCTGCTGAACCTTTCAATCGAGGTTCTCGGGCTTGACCGGTCACAGTATGTCACTTTAATCCGCACCCTTTACGACCATTGCATTCAGTATGGAATAGACCGCCAGCACGGCGGGGTATACTGCGAGGGGCCGCACAAGGGCGAAGCCCGGGAGAAGAACAAGGAGTTCTGGCAGCAGGGGGAAACTCTGGTCGCCATGCTTGATGCCACAGCCGCATTCGGGGACGAGCGCTACTGGCATGCGTATATGAATGTGCACCGCTTCGTGTTCGACCACATGATCAACCACGAGGTGGGCGAATGGCTCCCCCTGCTCGGGCCTGACAACGAAGTGCTCTGGGATTATATGGGCCATGCCTGGAAGATAAATTACCACACGGTGCGCTCGATGCTCGAGTGTGAAAGGAGGCTCAGAGAGCTGTCCTCCTAGTATCCGATAAGGAAATTTAATATATAATCTTTAATACCTATTCAGGGGGCAGAAATGAACAAACCCGGTTTATTGTTTATTTGCGTCGTTTTTTTACTCTCGACCTCGCTTTTCGGGCGAACCCATCACCCCCCCGACGCAAAATACAGTGTAGTGGAGGGAGTCTCGATCCCCGTGCCACCCTTTGAACACCCCCGCCTGTTCCTTCGCGCGCGAGACCTTGACGATCTGAAAAAGCGCCTCTCCCATCCGGTATTGAAACCGGTCTGGGAGGACCTTCAGAAAGAAGCGGCCAAGAACACCCAGAACCGCGTAACAGTGGATGCCCTGCGCTACCTGATCGACCCCGACCCGGAACTCGGGCGGCGCACTTTGGCAGCGGCGCTCGACACGATCCGGAAAAGCTCCTGGATCGATCCGCACCTGCGCGACCAGTCCAGGCCGATAGGCCGGATGATGGTTACCGGGGCAGCCGTCTATGACTGGTGCTACGAGCTGCTCACCGGCGATCAGAAAGACGCTTTTATCGAGCAGTTGATTCGTCTGGCAAAGATGCTCGAGTGCGGTTACCCTCCCACCTCGCGCGGCTCTGTTACCGGTCATTCGTCCGAGTGGATGATCATGCGTGACATGATTTCGGCCGGGATCGCGATTTACGACGAGTACCCGGAGATGTACCACCTGGCTGCCGCACGCTTTTTCGGCGGGCATCTGCCGGTACGCAACTGGTGGTACCCCGGCCACGCCTTTCACCAGGGCTCGGCCTACGCGGAAACCAGGTTCAGTTCCGATCTCTACCCCCTGTGGATTTTCGACCGGCTGGGCGCGGGCAATGTCTATCACCCCGCGCAGCAGTTCGTCCCGTACCAGTGGATTTATATGAAACGCCCCGACGGCCAGCTTCTGCGTTCGGGCGACGGCCAGAGCAAGCCCCCCAAATTAAGGTCTCTTCTCTGCGCAAGCTATTACGGAGACGGATACGTCCTGGCCGACTACCTGGAAAATCCCGGAATCTACGGGATGAACAAGCTCTACGAGTTTCTCTGGCGCGATCCCGACCTTCAAGCCCTGCCCAAAACCGACCTTCCACTCTCCAGGTACATGGGTTTCCCCTACGGCTGGATGGTCGCGCGCAGCGGCTGGGACCAGCAGAGCGTGATCTGCGAAATGAAAGTTAATATATACAATTTTATCAACCATCAGCACCATGACGCAGGAGCTTTCCAGATTTACTACAACGGTCCCCTGGCAATCGATTCCGGCCTGTACCAGGGAACCGGCGGGAGCTATATCAGCGCGCACAACGTAAATTATTACAAGCGCACCATCGCCCACAACAGCCTGCTGATCTACGATCCGGAGGAAAAGTTTCTCACCGGGGGGTTCCGCAATATCAAGAAGGTGAACGACGGCGGCCAGAGGCTGCCACATCTGTGGAGGGCGGCCGCGAACCTTGACCAACTGTTGAACGCGGATTTCAAGACCGGCGAGGTCAGCGGCCACTGGTTCGGGCCCGACTCGAAACTCCCGGAATACACCTACCTGAAAGGCGACATCACCGCCTCTTACAGCGCAAAGGTGCGGCAGGTAGAACGTTCCTTCGTGTTCATGAACCTGAACGAAAGGGCCGTACCCGCAGTGCTGGCCGTTTTCGACCGGATAGTCTCCTCCAGTGCGTCGTTCAAGAAATACTGGCTGCTCCACAGCATGGAAGAGCCGGAGATAAAAGGAAACAGGGTAACGGTCACTCTTTCCCGACCTGGCTGGAGCGGCAAGCTTGTCAATACCAACCTCCTGCCCGGACCGGGCGATATCGAGACGTCCAAAGTGGGCGGGCAGGGCAGGGAGTTCTGGGTATTCGGAGAAAACTTCCCCAACCAGGTCCTGCCGGGCCGCAATCCGGACGATTACGAAACCGGCGAGTGGCGCGTGGAACTCTCCCCGATAAAAAGGAGAGCGACCAGCCTGTTTCTGAATGTGATGGAGGTGATGAAGGCCGGAACTGCCAGTCCGTATTCGGTGGAAAAGATCGAAAGCGCCGATCTGGTGGGAGTGAAAATCGCGGGGCGGGCGGTTCTGTTCAACAAAGGCGGCATTCGCGCCGACCGGCCCCTTTTCTTCTCGATCAAGGGCCACGGGCTCTACAAGCTGCTGGTAACGGACCTGGCCGAAGGCACCTGGCAGGTGTGGAAGAACGGCCGCTTATTCATTCCGGCGCTCGAGGTTACAGCCGACGCAGGGATTCTTTATTTCCAGGGTGAGGCAGGCAGTTACGAGCTGAGGCGCTAACTTTCCACTCTCAATTATTTTCGAAAGCTAACCGTACCGTGAGGCAGGCCGGGAATGACACAAAAAAATACTGTAAGGCCGACCCCAAAACGTTCATCATCATTTAGATTCGCCGCCCGGGGATTTTTTCTACTTCCGGCCCTTGTCGCTTTCTGCCTCGCCGGAAGCGTTCACGCCGAGGACGCTACCGTTCCGGGTTTGGTGAGAGCGCCCTACCCGACGATCATCAACCTTTCGGTGGAGTGGCTGATCACCGGCGATGACAACCTGAACGGCATGGTTACCGTACGGTATCACAAGGCAGGTGAAAACAACTGGCGTGAGGGTATGTCCCTGCGGCGCATTCCAGCAGGCAGAAGCCAGGACACGAATCCTATTTTCACCTGGGAGAACAAGCACTCAGGCAGCATATTCGACTTGGTGCCTGACACCGGGTACGAGATCGAACTCACGCTTAGCGACCCGGACGGCGGCTCAGCCCAGCGGACTGTAACAGCTAAAACCAGGGCAGTGCCGCGAACCGCTGCTGATTCAGTGGTCAAGCACGCCGAACCAGGCAATTACAGCGATGTAGCCTCCGCCTCCCAGCCGGGCGACGTGCTTCTGCTGGCCCCGGGCCATTACGGTTACGGTTACGCGCACCGGGACGGCGAACCGGGCAAACCGATTGTGATCCGGGCAGACAGAAGCAATCCGGACAGCACTGTCACTTTCGACACCTTTTCCCTTCGCAATCGCAAGCACGTGATTCTCGAGGGGGTCACTGTCAACGGCAAGGTCTATCTGCTCGGGGCCGAGGAGGTGGCGGTGGTGCGCTGCTCGGTCAATGCAGGGTTCGGGATTGTCGCCTCTGAACCGCCTGGCTGCACCAACTGCTATATCGCGGACAATGTAGTAACCTATACCGTGACCTGGGCGGCTGAAAACATGGGTGCCAGCGGCAGCAACGAGGGCGAGGGAATCAGGATCACCGGCCCGGGAAACGTGATCTGCTACAACCGGGTAAGCGGCTACCGGGACTGTATCTCCACCATGGAGGATACTTATGTGAGCAGCCAGTACTGTATCGCCATCTACAATAACGACATCGATCGGGGTCTGGATGACGGGATCGAAGCGGATTTCTGCATGGGTAACTGCCGGATCATGCGCAACCGGTTGACCAACTGTTTCATGGCGCTGAGTTCGCAGCCGAGCCTCGGCGGGCCGACCTATTTCATCCGCAACGTGATGTATAATATTATAGACTGCCCGTTCAAGCTGGCCCGCTACAGCCACGGGGACGTGGTCCTGCACAACACAGTGGTCAAAGTGGGTGACGGGCTGCGGGTGATACACAACCCTTCATATGCCTATTTCAGGAACAACCTCGCGATAGGTGGCGAGGGCGGAGGCAGTTTCGGCAATTACCACAGCGGCGAGGGCCGCGCTGTGGAGTTCCCGTATGCAGACTCAACGACCAGCCTGGACTACGACGGAGTAGGCACCCACGGCACGAATTTCCTTGCGAAAATCAATGGTATTAAAACTTATAGTATCGAAGAACTCAGAAGCAAAACCTCGGAAAAGCACGCCGTGCTGGTGGACATGAATGTATTCCGCCAGGGTGTGGAGTTTCCCAACCCGGCAATTCCGGAGCGCGAACCGGCCGACCTCCGGCTGCGGTCAGGCTCGGCGGCATTGGACGCAGGAGTTGTAATTCCCAATATCAACGACAATTTCAGCGGAGCAGGCCCAGAC
>JAUVUV010000086.1 GCA_030604975.1 Candidatus Glassiibacteriota bacterium
ACTTGGCACGGCTGAGCGGTCTTGTTGGGATCCAGCCTGAGAACCTCGAGGCATTACTCGAGGGTGAAAGCTATACTTTCAGCGCTATTCAAGGGAACCTTCAGGGCAGCGCCCTGATCTCGCTCAAAGCGGCAGGGAAAGAGCCTGATCAGGGGCTGGCGATTTGCCTGCTGAGATCAGGACAGTGGCAGCCGCTTCAAACCTATTTCGACCCAGCTACCGGGACTTACAGCGCCAGGACCGGCAAACTGGGTACTTTTGCACTCCGTCCGTCCGGTGCAGGCAGTGCAAGCTTGCCGAAAGCAGGCTCCTTCTGGCTGGAACAGAACAGCCCCAACCCCTTTAACCCGACAACTTTTATTACTTATTCTGTACCGGGCCCTGATCCGGTCGAAAGGCTCACGATAAGGATTTACAACCTGCGCGGCCAACTGGTCCGCACATTGGTCGATGCTTCAAGGCAGCCGGGAACCTATTCGGTTCAGTGGAACGGCAAATCGGATGACGGCCAGGATCTGCCGAGCGGGGTTTATTTCTATCGAATGAATGCGCCTGACACGGCTATCACACGGAAAATGGTGCTTTTACGTTAGCAGAGGCAAGGTTTCACCACGGAGACGCGAGGATGAGAACAGCAGTTTATATACTCATGGTTACCCTGACTTTGATTGCCTGCACTACACCGGCTGCTCCGGAATTCAACCTCAGGCCGAGCTATCTGAACGAGGTCTTCAGGGGATGGGCGTTTTTCAGTGACGGCAACCACGGGCTGGCTTCCACAAGCTTCCGGATCGCCATAGAGGCGGACGAGCAGAGAATTTGGCCGGAAGCCCATATCGGGCTTGGCTGGAGCCTGGCCATGCAGGATTCCCTGACAAAGTCGATCAATAATTTCAACACAGCGCTGTCAAGGCAGCCTTTGAGCGCAAAGGACAGTCTCTCTATTTTCGCCGGGATGAGCCTGGCCTATCGTGATGTAACTCCGCCGAATTTCATCCTGGTCAGGGATAATGCTCTCGCTGTTCTGGAAAAAGATCCCAACTTTGTTTTCGAATACAAACAGTCGATCAATGCGGATGACCTCCGGGCCGTGCTTGCCGGGGCTTATTTCAACCTCTCCCAGTACGAGGAGGCGGCTGCAATCGCAGACCCTGACAGCCTGCTCGATCCGGAATCCGCTTCTTACCAAACTGAATTGCTGACCAAAATAAATTTACTGATCATGCTCAGCCGGGAAGGAGAGTGATCGATTGAAAGCGAGAAATCTCACATGCTTTTTGCTTCTTGCCGTTTTTCTGTCGTCCTTAGGCCTGGCTGCGCCGCCCCAGAGCGTGGAGAACCTCTTTCTGGCCAAGGAACACGCGGCGCGCGGGGATCAGTATATGGAGATAAACCTCTGGGACGAGGCTGAACAGGAGTACTGGAAAGCGGTTGCTTTCGACTATGCAAACAGTAAGGCGCGGCAGGGACTCGGTGATGTCTACCGCAGGAAAGAAATGTACGACAAGGCTGTCGAGAATTATCAGATAGCGCTCGATAATCAGCTCGACAATGTAGATATCCAGTATCTGATAAGCCTCTCATATTACGACAGCCACCAGTACGAACTGGCGGGGATTGCCGCAAAGAAAGCCCTGCAGATGAATCCCGAGCTGGCCAAGGCGGAAAACCTGGTGCGGCTGAGCGAGGCGAAACAACGTGAACAAACCATGGAGCTGGACATCCTGCGCCGGAAAGAGGAAGACGCACTGGCGAGTTTTCGTCAGATTCAGGAAGAAAAGGAAGGTGTTTTTGTTGGCTCGCTAATCCCGGGCTGGCGGCTGATCCAGACCGCGGAACGTAAGACGATGTGGACCAGATACACTATTCTGGGCGCCACTGCCGGGCTGATGCTGGGCGGTTATTTCCTTCGCAGCGCCGGACAGGACGCCTACGATCAGGCCGCCACCGCAATCGGCAAGGAATACTACCTCGACCGGGTGGACCTGGGACAAACACGCTTTAAATATGGCGGTTACATGATTGATGCCGCTCTATGCATGTTTGCCCTGAATCTGGCAGACTCGTTCCTGTTCAAGGGCAAGATTTTCGGCGGACGGACAAGGGTCAAGCCAAGCCTGCCCGACCGCGAAAGGCACACCCGCTATTGAAAAATGACTCTTATATCGCATTTAAGGACTAATCAAGTCTTCCCTTGATAATTACCTGCCCCTGTCCGTCTCGAGGCCTTCCTGTCAAGGGAAGGCTTTTTTGTTCATCGCTACAATGCCCCGTACTTTGTAATTTAAAGGACAAAAAATCCTTTAAGTACAGCATGTTTTAACCCATATTAACAGTTTATCTGTATGAATGGTTAATTTTAAACAGAGGAAAAAGAATTTGCCCCGCTTCGCTGCCCTGGAAAGGTTACGAAAGAAAATCCTGGCTGGAGAAACAGGCACGATCGTTAAAACTGGCTACTGTCCACTCGAGGTAGGGATCGTGGCTCTGTCTCCCTATGCAACTGTGATGGACAGTCTCGGTTTTCAAACCGTTTATCGCCTTTTCAACGAGCATCCGGAGGTCCGGTGCGAGAGGATTTTTCCCCTGGACCGGAGAGTGGGCGAAGAAAATGGCGAATGGCTTTCTCTGGAATCGGGGAGGAAGTCCCGGGATTTCCCGGTTCTTGCCGCCTCGATCTCTTACGAACAGGAGGTGCTCAGGCTGCCCGTGATCCTTCAAGATGCGCGAATTCCCCTATATACTGAAGAACGCGCCGATAACTCTCCGATCGTGTTTTGCGGCGGGCCGGTAATCACGGCCAACCCGGAACCGGCAGCCGCCTTTATCGATGTTTGCGGAATCGGAGATTCCGAAAGGCTCGTGCCAGAGTTTGCCGAGCTCTGGCTTGCAGCCTTGGAACAGGGCTGGAACCGGGAACGACTGCTTGCCGAGCTGGCCGAAAGGCCAGGATTTTATGTGCCAGCCTTGTATAAAATAAAGACTGTCGAGGGTGGATATCCGGTTGTGCCTGCACCGGAACGAAACGAGGCTCCCCGCAAAGTCCAGCGGGTGACCACCTCTCTTGACCGCACACCGGTCCACAGCGTGATTGTCTCAAATGCCACCCATTTCAAGGGAATGTTCCTGGTCGAAGTCGCCCGCGGCTGCCGCTGGAACTGCCGATTCTGTCTTGTCTGTCAGGTAAACCGCCCGTACCGCTACGTGGAGGCGAAGCGCGTTATAGAAGTGCTTGATGCAGTTCCACCAGAGGCCCGGGCGATCGGACTGGTGGGAGCCAATCTCTGCGACCACCCTGAACTGGAGATGATAATCGAAGAGGTTGCCCGCAGAGGTTTTCGCCTGGGAGTTTCTTCCCTGCGGGTGGATACGGTTAGTGAGGGCCTGCTGGAGCTGCTCAAAGCCTGTAAGGTGAAAAGCCTGACTCTTGCGCCGGAGACAGCAAGCCAAAAGTTGCTTGCCCGAATCGGTAAGCGCTATATTCCCGAGTGCTTATTTGAGGTGGTGGAGTTGATTGCAAAAACCGGGTTCGACAGTCTCAAACTCTATTATATGGCAGGCTTGCCTGGCGAACAAAGCCAGGACAGGCAGGAGCTCATCTCTCAGGTTAAAGAACTCGCCGGCCTTGTCGGCCCTCGAATGAGGCTGAAAATAAGCTTGAACACGTATGTCCCCAAGCCTCAGACCGCCTTGCAGGACGAGTCGATATTTTACGCTGCGCAGATTAAGCAGGCGGTCCGCCAGATCAGGCGTGGACTGGCCGGGCTCGGGGCGAAAGTGCAGTTTCAAGCAGGATCGGTTGCTGAATCTCTGGCCCAGGCAGCGCTTTCGCTGGGTGACAGAACAATGGCCCGGGCAGTGGTGCGCACGGCAACCGGCGGCGGGCGCTTTCTGGACTGTTTGACTCTGGAAGGAATCGAGCTGGAACCGGTTTTGTTCAAAAGAAAAAAGCCCACAATCGAGCATCCCTGGAGCGTGCTTGAATGTGAGCCCTTGCAAGACTGATATTATGGCAGGCTATCAGCCTGATTAATAGATTCAGCTAGGCCAACGCTCTGTGCGGTGAAATAAAATAATGCTTCAGACAGCTTTTGCCACCCGGTCGCTGCGAATACAACGAGTGCAGACCCGCATCCGGCGGTTTACACCCCCGTAGTTGACCTTGATCCGCTGAAGGTTTGGCAAGAAACGACGTTTGGTTTTATTATGGGCGTGGGAAACATTGTTACCCGATACGGGCCTTTTCCCACATACTTGACAGACTCTGGACATTTTTCCTCCATATAATTTTCGCAATCTGTAATCTATTAAATTTTTCTTATTTTTGCAATATCTTTATATATTCCCTTGAAAAGGGTAATCCAAGGTAGTTTTTAATTGACTTGAAAGCGCGGGAAAATTAAATTTTTAAGCTTAAATACCAGTAAGTTAGGCCGAAAATATAATCATTTTTTCTTAATTTGTGACTAGAGGCTAATCTTGGATTTAATCAAAAAGATCGAAAACCGCAGGGCTGAAATAGCTATTATCGGTTTGGGCTATGTGGGTTTTCCGCTGGCTGTGGAGTTTGCCTCAAAGGGGTTTTCCGTTACCGGAATCGATATAGATGAGGTAAAGGTTAAGGTTATCAACCACTGCGGCAGCTACATCCCTGATGTCGATCCGGAAGATGTCTCCCCGCTTGTTAAGGCAGGCAAACTGAGAGCGACCACGGATTTTAGCGTTTTGTCGGATGTGGACGCAATGTCGATCTGTGTTCCCACGCCGCTGAATAAAACGAAAAATCCGGATGTATCTTTCATCCTCTCCGCAAGCGAGGAAATTAAAAAACGCCTGCACCCGGGACAGCTCTTAGTGCTTGAAAGCACTACTTATCCCAGTACGACCGAGGAGCTTATCCGGCCGATGATGGAGGAAACCGGCCTCAAGGCCGGAAAGGATTTCTACCTCGCTTTCAGCCCTGAGCGGGTCGATCCCGGCAACAAGGTCTACACGATCCGCAACACCCCAAAGGTGATCGGAGCCTGCACGCCGGAGTGTCTTAAGCACGCCGCAGCCTATTATTCCCAGATCGTCGAGAAAGTAGTCCCGGTCTCAAGCAGCGACACCGCCGAAATGGTCAAGCTGATGGAAAACACTTTCCGCGCGGTGAATATCGCCCTGGTCAACGAGGTTGCCCTGATGTGCGATGTCCTGGGTATCAATGTCTGGGAGGTTATCGAGGCCGCAGCCAGCAAACCGTTCGGATACATGCCGTTCAAGCCTGGCCCGGGTCTCGGAGGGCACTGCATCCCTATCGATCCGCATTACCTGTCCTGGAAGCTGAAAAGCCTCAATTACTACGCCCGCTTTATCGAACTGGCCGGTGAGATCAACTCCAGCATGCCAGCCTACGTGGTACGGAAAGTTATCGATGCGCTCAACAGCATCGAGCGCAGTGTGAAAGGCTCCAGGATTCTCGTGATGGGTGTCGCTTACAAGAAAGATATCGATGATGTGCGTGAATCCCCGGCACTGGATGTGGTGAAACTCCTCCAGCTCAAAGGCGGCGAGATACTTTTCTCCGATCCTTTCGTGCAGGAATTAAAGATGAACGACAAGATTCTCACCAGCCAGCAACTGACCCCCGATCTTGTCAGAAGCACGCATTGTCTCGTTGTCACCACTGACCACACAGTCTTCGATTACAGGATGGTTCTTGAAAACGCCACGATGATTGTCGATGCCCGGAACGCGTTCGGTTCACGCGGTCTTAAATCGGATAAAATAATTCATCTCTGAGAAAAGTACGCCAGAAAGGGAGGATAATTGGGCCACAATTTTATCGACAAGATTCTTACCGCCAGCCCGGAAGCCCAGTTCATTCTGCTGATTCTGGGTGTGCTCTCTGTATTGAGTTGGATGATAATGGGTGTGAAATATTTCAAAGTGCGCAGGGCCGAACGCGAGGTAGTGGATTTTCTCGCCCGCTTTCGCAAGGCACGCGACCTGGAACAGATTCAGGAAGCCGGCAAGGAAATGGTCAGATCCCCGATAGCCGCTCTTGTTACTGTGGCCGTGCAAGAGGTCAGGCAGCTTCGCAGGCTGATTACCAAGCAGCAGGAGCAAAGCAAGCTCTCATTCGATTCCACGCTTATGATGCGCGACAGTCTTCTGATGGCGATGGAACGTACTGTTGCCGAACAGGGGGAACAGCTTCGCAGCTATCTCGTGTTTCTCGCCATTACCACCATGGTGAGTCCCTTTCTCGGGCTTCTGGGCACGGTCTGGGGTATCATGATCGCCTTTCTGGATATCGCGGCCAGGGGCTCGGCCAATATCTCGGTCGTGGCGCCCGGGATCGCCGATGCACTGATAACCACTATCGTCGGTCTGGCAGTGGCGATTCCTGCAGTAGTCGGTTACAACTATTTCTCCAACCGCATCCGGCGGATCATGGACAAATGCAACAACTTCTCGCTAGAACTGGCAGGAATAATCTATAAAAGCAGTTTGAACCTTTGAACCAGCTTACGGTTATTAATAATAGACAGCTTCGGAGTTTTAACATCTAACTGGTTCCACTCTGGTCAATTGGGGTTTGCCAATGCCAAGATTCAGTAAAAATTCTGAAGACCCGCTGATGAGCGAAATCAATGTAACCTCGCTTGTCGATGTGATGATCACCCTGTTAATCATGTTCATGATCTCCACCCCGCTGTTTCAGGGCGGGCTCGAGGTAGCTCTGCCTAAAACCCAGGTCAGACAAACTTTCGATTCAGAACGGCTTGTGGTGACAATAAGTAAGGATAAGGGCATTTTCCTCAACGATGAGCATATCACAGAGCAAGAACTCCCCGATAAGCTGGCCGAGTATTACCAGAACAGTAAAATAAAAGGGGCCTATCTGCGGGCGGATGGTGATATTGCTTATCGGAATATAACCATGGTCGTTTCACGAATTCATCAGGCTGGATTCGAATCATTGGGTCTGGTTACCGAGCCTGCAGGGGACGGTACGCTCAGGCGCTAACTCGCACGTTCTCCAGGTGAAAGGTTTGAGGAGAGGATGATGCGGAAAGCTTTTCTCATTTCGCTGTCAGGGCACATATTGGTTTTCTTTTCTCTCTGGGTTTCCTGCGGGAAAAAGGTGCGTTACATCGAAATACCGCCTATCTATGAGGTGGAGCTGATCGCCATGCCGCAACTCCAGGAGCCGCCGCCGGAGGAACCGGTGCCTGAAGTGGACATGGAGACCATCCCCCCGCCGCCGGATGAGAAAAAAAAGATCAAGCCCAAGAAGAAACAGGCAAAGCCTAAACCAAAGGTACAGCAAGCCACTGCCACTGTGCGCTCGGACGAACTGTTCGAGTTTCCCTGGTATCTCCGGCTGATGACTGATAAAATCAGCCGCAACTGGCGCAACCCCTACCGGGGAGAGGAAGAATCCGTACTGTGCACGATCTATTTCAGGATTTTGCGCGATGGTACGGTAACCGGGCTGAAATTGGAAAAATCCAGCGGCATCTCCGTGTTCGACCGTGCGGCCTTGCGCGCTGTGATGAGTTCGAGTCCTTTGCCCCAGCTGCCGCCGGATTACGCTGAATCGCACCTTACAGTCCACCTAGACTTCGAATACAGGAAAAAATGACTGGTAAATCGCTTTCAGGATACTCGCTTTTCACTATTCTGCTCTTCTTTTACATCTTGGATCTCCCTCTTTTCGCTCAGGCCCCACCCGGTGAGCTTCCTGCGGGCGAGGTCTATACCCGGATTACCACAAGCCGGATTCACAAGTACAAAACCGTGGTTTCTATCATGCCGGTCGAGGGTATCGGCGATGCCGACAGTATCGCTGATCTGCAGCGGATCAGGGATGTGGTGATCGCTGACCTTGATTTCAGCCTGCGGTTTGACATGCTCAACCGGCGTATCGACGAACTGAGTATCGCTCCCCTGAATTCGGCCAAGGGGGCGGTGGATTTCACCGGCTGGCAGGCC
>JAUVUV010000365.1 GCA_030604975.1 Candidatus Glassiibacteriota bacterium
AGTTGCGCTGGCAGTAGACACAAATCTGCGGGCAACTGTCGAAAGCCTTAAGGATCAGCACCTGCACATAGCGCCGGGTTATCCCGCTGATCGGCGTGGTCGAGTACTCGCCCATGAAATCGAGATCCTTGCCGGAGTTTAGCGCTTCGATCAGAGATTCCACGTACTGCCTGTTCGGCAGGACCTGGGCGCGGATTGTGCTGTCGATCTTGCCTGCTGCTTTCGGATCGAAAAGGCTCAGGTAATAGGGCGTAATCTGCACAGGCACGCCATGTTTTTCAGCCGCTTCCAGCCCTTCCCGCTCCTCATTCGAAAGCTCTATCAGATCCTCGATAGTGGTTCGCTTGCTGATAATGTGTTTCAACTGCCAGCGGTAATCTTGCCAGTCTTGTTTGCTCGCCCTGAAATAGTCCAGGATCTTCTGCTTCATAGCTCGACCCTTTTTCACTATCTCAGGATTGAGGCCATTCGGGTAACGGTGTACGAAACCGCTGATATGCTCCGCGTACCTGTCAAGAAACCGCGAACGAATAACCCCGGGCTTTTCACCGGTATCCAATTCGGCGGCGGGTGCTTGTTTGTCACAGTAAAAAGCAGATTTTCCATTTATACCTAAAAATAGGAATAACAGCTCACACAGGTAGCTTTTCGTCACCGTGGCTGTCTGCCTGGGCCGCTTGTGTGCCAGTTTCCACAGGAAAGCCAGAGCGCTTGCCCCGGCCAGGTTTTCATTTTCGGTGCGGATAATGTTTTTCAGGACTCGGACACAATTCTTGGCGTGCCGTTTTTCCAGGTCGTGGAGGTTTTTCAGTTTATTGTTTGAGTATATGTTGAAATAACTTCGTTCCAGGCCGTTGAGGTATTTGAAAAGGCTGTTGCGCGCCTCGTGGATGTTGATACTGGAGGTGAGGATTTTATAAATCTGCCGGTCAGTGGACCATAGAAGTTCGATCAACTCCTCTTTCTCAAGGCGGATAATCTTCTCCAGCGTGAGCTGTTCTGGCGGGGTTATTGTATCAAGCGTCCCGACCACTTTTCCCTCTAAGTTACTATTTTTCATATCATTACCACCATCTTGAGTTCTTAGCCGCCCCAATTGATCATCACAATTCAATTGGCTGCTTCACCGATCTTCCAGCTTTTTACCCCTGGTCTGGAAATAAGGCTGGTTGCCCCTGTCTCTCATGAGAGATAAATCGTCCTCCGCCTGAATTTGGCTTAACGTTGAACCGGTGCTTGTACGTTACTTGGTTTGCAGCTATTCGCGGGTCTGCCCTGGAAGCTGCTGGTTGATATGCGGCAGGCACAAATTGGAGATCAGCCAAAATCTGGATTAACTATATTCAAAAGCAGAGCTTTGTCAAGAAAAAGCCACCGAATCGATGGTTTTTACACGCAAGTTCCTTTGTTTTTAGTTGACAGATAACCATTTGACAAGGATTTCGTTAGCGGGCCTTTTTGACAGAATCAGGCTTAAGCCTGGATCTGGGGACGCGCTTGACATTCGATTTGAATCTGACTAAGATTTGGCAACGAATTTTTAGCAAAAATAGCAAAGAATTCTCTGGAGGAGGGCTTGTCTCCTGTGGCGGAAAGTAAAAGCGTGAAGATTAGATGGTTATGCTGGGGATCCGGCCTGGCGGTATTCCAGATGGCTCTGATTTTATCACTCTTGTCAGGTTTCAAACCTGTTTTTGCGCGAAATGCTGCTGAGCTTGAGGACCGTGTCCGCTTAATCCTGAAAAGTTATCGGCAGGAACCTGAAAACTGGGGAATCCTGGTCCGTTCAATCGAACGCGGGGACGACCTTCTGCGGTTCAACGCCACCCGGCGTTACATACCGGCCTCGAACCTCAAGCTTCTGGTGACCGCTACGGCTCTCGATGGACTAGGGCCGGATTTCCGCTACCGGACAACTGTAATGGCAGTGGGCGATTTCAGCCGGGAGGACAGCCTGTTTCAGGGTGACCTGATCGTTCATGGGAGTGGTGATCCGACCATATCCGACCGTTTTTACCCGAGCGTTACCGCTGTCTGGGACAGCCTGGCTGAACAGGTCGCTTCCAGCGGAATCCGCCGCGTCACCGGCTCACTGGTGGCTGACAACACTCTTTTTGAAGCGCCGTTTATTGGTAATGGCTGGAGCTGGGAGGACCTCAACTGGGGGTACGCGGCTGCCGTCTCCGCGCTGGCCTATAACGATAACTCCATTGACGTGGAGGTTTTCCCCTCCCGCCGGGTGGGAGAACCTCCGGAGGTACGAATCAAACCCCAGGGTTCAGAGCTCCGGATGCTGAATCGCGCACTGACTGTGGCCAGCCGTGCCCAGGACCGGCTGGTAATCTCCAGGAATACCCCGGGAGGTGAGATCAGCATTGGTGGGGGAATCTACAAAGGGAACCTGGGCTTTCTCGAATACGTGGCAGTGGGTAACCCGCCCCGCTTTGCCGCCAATGCTTTCGCTGACGCCCTGGCTCGCAGGGGCATCCGGGTCGACGGAACAGTCAAAGTCCTGAATGCCCCTCAGGACAGCGCCGACTACCTCGATCAATCGCCACTGATCGTGGCCCAGCATGTATCAGTACCCCTCTCCGAGGTGGTACGGGTGACAAACAAACGCAGCCATAACTTTTATGCTGAACAACTCCTTTTTACTCTGGGCGCCTACCTGGGATCGGGAGGAAGTTTCAAAGAGGGAGTGGAAGTTGAAAAGCGCTTTCTGAATAAAGTGGGAGTGGATACCCGGGGCCTGCGTATTGAGGATGGCTCCGGGCTTTCGCGACTTAACCTGGTTACGCCCGAGATGTTTGTCAAGCTGCTGAGCTTTATGGACAGCCATCCGGCGCGCGAGGAATATATCTCCAGTCTGTCTGTGGCCGGTAAGGACAACGGGGTTCGCCTGATGCGCAATACGGCTGCGGATGGGAAACTTTTTGCCAAAACCGGGTATATCTCTGCTGTAATGGCTCTCTCGGGATATGCTGAAACCGGGGATGGAGAGCGGGTCGCCTTTTCAATCCTGGGCAACAACTGGCTTATTCCTCGAGGAAGAGCTCGGAGAATTATACGAGATATCTGTGTGGCAATAGCAGAATCAAGAAGGGAAAGCCTTTTCGAGGAAAAAGTCGATTAAGCTTTGAAGTCGATACTCCTGCGTTTGTTTCCAGCAGGCCTGCCTTTTTTTTTGCCGCCCCGCTGGTAAGCACTTTTTTCGTGAATGATGATCCTGGCTCTTTCGGTTTCATTAACCGACCGGGTCCGCTTACGCTCGGCCGCTCTTTTCTGCTGCTCGATCACCTCGGCCTGAAGCTTGCTGATTTCAGGATGGGTCTGCAGGTTCTGGTGAACCCGCTCGGCGAAGTTGATCTGCTGAATAACTGTGACGTGGTCGAGTGGCCGTACCATGAAGGCTCCATCATTGC
>JAUVUV010000258.1 GCA_030604975.1 Candidatus Glassiibacteriota bacterium
CGCCAAACAGAGTCAGCAGTACAAGTTTCGGCCGTTTTTTCCAGGATAGGACCGGCATGGCAATTATCGCTTTAAAGTTATCCGTGCAAAGCCTAACGGATGTTATAGAAAGCTGATTTGCCCCAGAACAGCGCCGACTCGCCCAAATCCTCCTCGATACGCAGCAGCTGGTTGTATTTACAGATACGGTCCGTGCGGCTGGCTGATCCGGTTTTAATCTGGCCGGCGTTTACTGCCACGGCCAGATCAGAAATCGTCGAATCCTCGGTTTCGCCGCTGCGGTGGCTGATAACACATGTAAAACCCGCTTGCTTGGCCATCTGGATTGCATCCAGGGTCTCGGTCAGCGTTCCGATCTGGTTGAGCTTGATCAGGATCGAGTTGGTGCAGCCTTCCTGGATTCCACGCGCAAGACGCTTGGTGTTGGTGACAAAAAGATCGTCGCCAACGAGTTGAATCTTATCACCCAGCTCCTCAGTCAGTATCTTCCACCCCGCCCAGTCCTCCTCGGCAAGACCGTCCTCGATTGAGACGATCGGGTATTTTTTGACCCAATCTGCCAAGAATTTCACCATGTCTTCACTGGATTTCACCGAGCCGTCACTCTTCTTGAAAACATATTTCCCGTTTTCATAAAACTCGCTCGCTGCCGGATCGAGAGCAAGCTGTATCTGCTCGCCTGCTTTATACCCGGCCTTTTCAATAGCCTCGAGGATCACCTCGACAGCTTCCTCGTTGCTTTTCAGATCAGGCGCGAAACCACCCTCGTCTCCAACACCGGTGTTGTAACCCTTGGCAACGAGCACTTTTTTAAGGTTATGGAAAATCTCAGCGCCCATGCGCAGGGCCTCGGAGAAACTTTTTGCGCCTGTGGGCATGACCATGAATTCCTGCAGGTCCACGTTATTAACCGCGTGGCTTCCACCGTTGATAATATTCATCATCGGTACGGGCAGCACTTTCGCGTTCACCCCGCCGATATACTGGTAAAGGGGAAGACCGCTGTATTCGGCGGCGGCTTTGGCAGCGGCAAGTGAAACACCCAGGATCGCGTTCGCGCCGAGATTGCCTTTGTTCTCGGTCCCGTCCAGTTCGATCAGCGCTTTATCGAGAGCAGCCTGGCAGCAAGCGTCCATGCCGATCACATGCGGTCCTATCTCTTCGTTTACATTCTCGACAGCCTTCTGCACTCCCTTGCCCAGGTAGCGCCCCTGGTCCCCGTCTCGAAGTTCCACTGCCTCGAACTCTCCAGTGGAGGCCCCGCTCGGTACGGCCGCCCGGCCAAAAGAATCATCGTCCAGCATGACTTCCACTTCAACAGTGGGGTTCCCACGCGAATCGAGGATTTCTCTTGCGGATACATCAGCGATCATTGACATGAACAAATCCTCCTGAGTTACGCTTTGGAATTTCAATTTATTAGCAATAGTCGCCCGAAAATCGCATTGAAAACTTGTCAAAATATCTCTGGCCAATCCAGACCGGAGTACAAAAAGTTGAAAATCTGTCCAACCTCAGCGGAAAAGATAAAGCAGCCTCGGTGAACTCATTGCCGATGCCGGATCCTGCAGTCGCGTGGCGGCGTCATTTATCAGCTCGAGCCAGGAGGGCCGCTTTTTACGCACCCGGACAATCTTCGGATCTTCCCCCAGTCCGCACATTCGGCCGGCTGTGTCGATTGCATCCTGGAAGTCACCGGTACGGTCTACCAGGCCGAGGTTATAAGCCTGCCGACCGGAAAAGATTCGGCCATCGGCAAAGGCAAGCACGCTGTCGTAGCTCAATCCTCGCTCGTTGCTCACCACCTCCACGAACTGGTCGAAAACGTCATCGACCATCTCCTGAAGGATTTCCCGCTCCTTTTCGGTCAGGCTCCTGAACGGTGAGCCGATATCCTTGTGCTCGGCGCTTTTTATCACCTCAAATCCGATTCCAACTTTTTTAAGCACCTCCTGGAGATCGGGAAATTCGAGAAGCACGCCGATAGAGCCGGTCAGGCTCCCCGGGGAGGCGAGGATCGAGTCCGCCGCGCAAGCGATATAATAGCCTCCTGAGGCGGCTACCGAGCCCATCGAGGCCACGACCGGTTTTTCTGTCCGCTCCTTGAGTTTTACAAGCCCGGCGTAAATTTCCTGGCTTGGGGCCACCGCGCCGCCGGGCGAGTTGACACGCACAACAATCGCACGGACACTTTTATCCTCGCGAAGTGTTTTGATCTGCCGGAGAACCGATTCCGATTCATCGATAATTCCGCTGACCTCCACTATCCCGACCCGTTCACCGAATGAACCGGCCAGCTTGAAATCCGAGGTGCCGAAAATGGCCAATGCCAATGCGGTAAAAATTGTTCCCGCCGCAATGATAAAAAAGGCGAGAAAAATGCCGAGAAGCCATTTCTGATTTCTGGTCACGGTTGCGATACTCCTGTTGGACGGTGAAGGGGCAGGTTCAGGAAGCTGACTCGACCAGGGACGTTTTGCGCTGTTCGATCAGCTGGATGAACCGGCGGAAAAGATACCAGCTGTCGTGGGGCCCAGCACTCGATTCCGGGTGATACTGCACGGAGAAAACAGGCCTGCTCTTGTGCCGGAAACCCTCTATTGTCTGGTCATTGAGGTTTATGTTGGTCACCTCGAGATCAGCACACCCGTCGATCTGCCATTGCTCGTTCTCATCCTTGCTCCCCTTGATACAAAATCCGTGATTTTGAGTGGTAATCTCTATTTTGCCAGTGGCGAGATCCATCACCGGGTGGTTGGCCCCGCGGTGACCGAATTTCAGCTTGAAGCTCTCACCCCCGAAAGCAAGGCCAAGGATCTGGTGTCCAAGGCATATGCCGAAAATCGGCAGATCGGGCAGCTTCTCGAGTATATCCTTGACTGTCTGTATGAGATAGGGCACCCCCTCCGGGTCTCCCGGACCGTTGGAGAGAAAGAGCCCGTCAGGCTTGAGGCTCAGAATTTTGGCACTGCTGTAAGAAGCCGGAACCACGATTATCTTGCAGTCGAAATAAGAAAGGATCCGCAGCATGTTGAATTTGATTCCACAGTCGATAGCCACCACGTAGTATTTTCCGCTGTTGCCGCCCGGCTCCCGGGTCAGGAGATCCTCGGGCCTGTCAGCAGTATAGATATGATAGTCTGCGGGCGATTCAGCTTCAGTGCCGGGAAGGAAAATGTAACTTTTATCGATGGTGACATTTTTTACCAGGTCCCGGCCGATAAGACCCGGATACTTGTAAAGCTTGTTCATCAATGATTCGTAGTCGAAATCGGTGGTGGAGACAATACCTTTCATTGTGCCCTTTTCCCTGATATGAAGGGTCAGCGCCCGCGTATCGATCCCCTCGATTCCAACGATCCTTGCCTCACGAAGATATTCATCCAGGCTTCGGGTTGCCCGCCAGTTGGAGTAGTGGGCGGCATTCTCCCGCACGATAAATCCCTCGACCTGGATTCTCGAGCTTTCGATATCAGTCGGATTGATCCCCGTGTTGCCGATATGCGGGTAGGTCATTGTAACAATTTGACCGTTGTAGGACGGATCGCAGAGGATCTCCTGGTAGCCGGTCATACCGGTATTGAAAACCACTTCGCCGATAGCCTCGCCCTCGGCCCCGAAAGAGTTTCCTTGGAACGTGCGGCCGTCCTCGATAACAAGCACGGTGCGTTTCCCTTGTTTCTTGCCTCTAACCATAGATTATCGTGTTGTTCTAAAATCGGGCCTTTGAGTTCGCAGATGGGAAGAAAATTAAATTCAAAAAAATATAAGTAGTTAACTGCTTGCGGTCAATATCCTTAACCGCCACAAAAAGTGCTAAAATCCATTAACTTATTAATTTAAAGGGTGCTAAACAAACGGCTACTGGAGACTAATAGCGGCGCTTTCAAGCTGTTTTGCTGCCGGAGGCGCTATTCGTAAGAATGTCTTTAAGTTTTTCTTGACAATGCCTTTATAAATTTATATAGTAAAAAACCAAATAAACACTCTGAGTCGGCAGCACCTTTCGTTTATTCGAGGATGATGGCAGAATGAGTTATAATCTCTTACAGCTTTCCTCTCCACGCGTCTTACTCCGGCGCCTCAGCCTGATTCAGAGTACTCGTCTATCTACTGCTTTGATTCTTTTGAGCATTTTGATTATACTTCCCGTATCTTTGGGGGAAGGCTCCGGCTTGATTATAATAGGCCTATAATAGCCGCGAGCCCGTTCCCCCGATCAGCTTTAACTTCCTGAATTGACATATGCTTAGTCTGGGGAACTGGCTGGCCCGGTGCGGCTCTTGGTGCATTCATTTTACGTTTTGAGGTAAAATATAGATTGAGGATTAATATAGACGGAATGATTAATAGCATTAAATTAATGCATGACTTCGCCATGCAGATACTAACCTGCTAAGACTGGA
>JAUVUV010000436.1 GCA_030604975.1 Candidatus Glassiibacteriota bacterium
GAAAAGGTCTGGAAACTTGGGGGCATGTACACCGAGGCGATCGAGAGGATTGTTTATTGGCTGGAAAAGGCCGTATCGGTTGCTGAGAACGAGAAGCAGAGAGCCGCGCTCGAAAAGCTGATCGAGTATTACAAGACAGGCGATCTGAGGCTGTTCGACGAGTACAATATCCTCTGGGTTCAGGACACTGAATCCATGGTGGATGTGATTAACGGGTTTATCGAGACCTACGATGATGCAATGGGCTACCGCGCGACCTACTAGGGCCTGGTCCAATTGAAAGACATGGAGGCCAGTCGCAGGATTGCCGCAATCGCCGCAAATGCCCAGTGGTTCGAGGACAATTCCCCGATTAGCCCCGAGCATAAGAAAAAGAGCGTGAAAGGAATCTCGGCCAGAGCGATCAACGTGGTGGTGGGCAGCGGGGACGCAAGCCCCTCCAGCCCGATAGGAATCAACCTGCCAAACGCCAACTGGATCCGCGCCGAGCACGGGTCGAAATCAGTGACAATCAGCAATCTGGTGCACTCCTATCACGAGGTAGGCAGGGAAAGCGGCGAAATCGAGGAATTCACTCTGAGGGAGGAAGATATCGCCCTGCATAAAAAGTACGGTTTTCTCACCGGAGTGCTCCATGTCGACCTTCACGAGGTAATCGGCCACGCCTCGGGCCGGCTCGAGCCCGGTGTGGGCACGCTCAAAGAGACCCTGAAAAACTATGCCGCCACCCTGGAGGAGGCCCGGGCGGACCTGGTGGCCCTTTACTACATGCCGGATCTCAAGCTGGTCGAGATCGGCGTTGCTCCTTCTGCGGAGGTGGGCCGGGTGATCTACAACGGTTATATAACCAACGGGCTGATGCAGCAGCTAAAAAGGATTAAGCCGGGAGAGGATATCGAAGAGGCGCACATGCGCAACCGCCAGCTCGTGGCCGGGTGGGCCTATGAGAAAGGCAAGCCGGAGGGTGTGATCGAAAAGGTGGTTCACCAGGGAAAGACCTATTTCTTGGTAAACGATTACGAAAAGCTGAGGGAGCTTTTCGGTGCTCTTCTGCGCGAGGTGCAGCGGATCAAGTCCGAGGGCGACTACGAGGCCGGCAGGGCGCTGGTGGAAACATACGGGGTGAAAGTCGACCGCGAGCTTAACGAAGAGGTGCTCGAGCGCTATGAGAAACTCGCCATTGCGCCGTATTCAGGCTTTATCAACCCGGTGCTCAAACCCGTGACCCGGAACGGGGAGATCGTGGATGTGGCGATCGAGTACCCGGAGGATTTCACCGAACAGATGCTTTATTACGCCAGGGAGTACTCGTTGCTGCCGACGTATAATTGATCTGGCATAGATTATTCAAAAATTATAGGCCAGTGGGGGCAGGCATACTTTTTGCTTTATTCCGCTATCCGGTTAGACTGCCAGATGTGTTTTGGCAAAAAGTATGCATGCCCCCCATCACCGTCGCTGCTAGCACAAAATTTTACAGAAAATTACCGGCAAGTCCGGCTCATTTCATGAATAAAAAGAATCCAGATAAGAAAATTGAAGTGAACGAGGGATTAAAGCGCCATAGTAAAACTTTAATTGTCTTGTTCGTGTCAGTTCTCCTCCTGTCAGGCTTGCTGGTGTACGTGTTCGCAGATACGGAGCAGTCCGACAGCGCGTTCGCCGATTACAACGGGGACGGCAGGACAGGGATCGCTGATGTGATCTCCCTGCTGCTGCGGGGCAGGGAGAACCCCGGTGATCCAGAGTTGGACTACAATGCTGACGGCAGCTACACCCTGAGCGATGCGCTCGATCTGCTGCTGGATCTTACCTGGTACGGCATGAAACCGTATGAAGTGGCAGTGGAGCCGGTTGAGGTCGATGAGTTCCTTCTCAACCCGTTCAGGGGATTTGAATCGAAACACGCTTTCAACAACTGGATTGGCACAGGGGTCCCCCGGCATCCGCTTTGCGGAACCGCCCAGTTCCGCTGGTACTGGGACACTCTGGAGCCGGAGGAGGGCCAGATCAGGTTCGGGATGATCGACAGCATGATCACCAAGGCGATCGCCAACGAACAGAGAATCAACATCCGCGTTATGTGCCAGGACGGCGAGCCGCGGGTGCCGGATTGGCTGAGAATCGCAGGGGCAAAAGGCAGTTATTACGAGGACGGCACGGGCTGGCAGCCGGATTACGGCGACCCGATTTTCCTGGAGAAACACGAGCGCCTGATCAAGGCCCTGGCCGGGCGCTATGACGGCCACCCGGCAATCGATTTTTTCGATGTCGGCTCTATCGGGCGTTGGGCCGAGTGGCACACCAGCGAAACGGGGCTTAGCATGCCGCCTGATTCCATCCAGAAAAAAATTATCGACTTCTATCTGGACAATTTCAAGAAAACTCCCCTGATCGCCTTGATTGGCGATAGTTTCGCCATGCAATACCAGATAAGCCGAGGAACCGGCTGGCGCGCCGACTGCCTGGGCGATATGGGAGGTTTTAGCCCCACCTGGAACCACATGGACGATTTTTACCAGCAGGCTCTGGATTCCACCGGAGCCAATGAGGTCTGGAAAACCGCGCCAGTAGTGTTCGAGACCTGCTGGACAATGCAGTACTGGTACGACCGGCGCTGGGACATAGACCATATTCTCTCCGAGGCCTTGCGCTGGCATGTCACAATCATGAATAACGGCAATGATTCCATACCCGAAGAGTGGTGGCCCAAGGTCGAGGAGTTCGAAAAGAAAATGGGCTACCGCTTTGTGCTCAGGAAACTGTCTCACCCGGCGCGAGTAAAAGCTGGCAGGCGGCTGTTTTACGTGATGCAGTGGGAGAATGTCGGCGTGGCCCCGTGCTATCTCAACTATCCCCTGGCTTCCGAATTCCGCCCTGTGGAGGGCGACACTAGCTGGGTGGTGGAAACCGAGGCGGATATTACCGGCTGGC
>JAUVUV010000279.1 GCA_030604975.1 Candidatus Glassiibacteriota bacterium
GCCCTTTATTCTTCCAATGTAAAGAAGGGGTGAGGAAAACTTGCTGTCTCAATAATTGGTTTTCAGGATCACAGATGGCACGGCTCCACTCTGGCCTGTTATTGATCTGCCGAAGTGGTGATGGGATAATCCTGGTCATCCGAAATTTTGCGTACATTCAGGGACTCAAAATCCGCTTAAAACCTGCAAACACAATCTTCATTCCACCTGCTGATTGCCGGAATTAGATTTCTTGCCCACCTCTGAGCTGACCTGCCTGCCGGGCTCACTTTTTCCGGTTCTCCCGAACAGGGCGTTCCATTCCTGCAGGACAAGCATCACCGAGGTGGTCCAGAGAATTTCGATATCCAGGCCCAGCGAATAGTTCCGGATGTAGTACAGGTCGTAACGCACCTTCTGGTTCACACTGGTCGTGTGGCGGCAGCTTACCTGGGCCAGCCCGGTGAGCCCGGGCCTCACGGCAAGCCTGCCCCGGTAAAGCTCTGGATAGGAGTCGAAAAAGTAGGCCCGCTCCGGCCTGGGCCCGACAAGCGACATTTTCCCGGTCAGCACGTTCCAGAACTGCGGCAGCTCGTCCAGCCCGGTTCTTCGAAGGAAATGGCCGATTCCGGGGATGATCCTTTTGTCATCGCTGCCCGACCAGACAGGCCCGGTGTCGCGCTCCGCCTGGTGCACCATCGTGCGTAACTTGTAAACGTTGAAAACCACCCCGTGCTTTCCGACCCGCTCCTGTCTGTAAAGCACGGGCCCCCTGCTCGTTGCTTTGATCGCCAGGGTTATCGCCAGTATCAGCGGTGAGGCCACAATGAGCAGCCCAAGGGAAATGGCAATGTCTATCGAGCGTTTGATCAGCGCCTGAAACCCCTCGATCGGCTCCACGAGCAGATCGACCGTTTCGGCAGGAGCGATCGGGCCTGAGTCGACTACCAGCGGAGGGCCAGGCTCCTGCCCTGAGAGCAGGCGCATGCCGATCCCGTTGGCAGCCAGGGTTTCGGCCAGGCTCAGCCATTGCCTGGGGTTGATTCCCTCCGGATCGATAAAAACCACGTCCACGGCGTAATCCGAGGCAAGCTGCGGCACCTGATCGAGCTGTCCGATAGCTTTTGATTTAACTTCAGCATTCTCTTTTGTCTCAGCCACTCCCTCGCAGGCCAGGGCGACTATCTCGAAACGGCCGGCTGAGCTGTTCTCAAGGGATTCAGCCAGCTGGGCCAGGCGCCCGGCGCGGGCTGCCAGCAGCACTCTTTCCCGAATCAGAAGAGTGCCCCAGGCAGTGTCGATCACCAGATGAAAGACAAAGCGCCAGAGAAGTCCGTAGAAAAAGGCGAGCACGCAAAAGCTCAGGAAAACGATCCGGCTGAATGCGTAATCCTGGAAATAAAAGGGGAGTACATTGACCAGAACCGAGAGCACGAAAACCGACTTGAAAAGGCCGAGCACCGAGGGAACGCGCTCACGGCCGGTCCTGAAAGCCCAGAGCACGGGCAGGTAAAGAGCGATTATCAGAAGAGCGTAAAACAGGTATGAAAGGGGTGCGAAAAACGGCGGTATTGGATAGAATGAGCCGTAACGCAAAAGGATTGCCGTAAAAAAGGCAGCCTCGGCCACCAGCAGGTCGAGAACGGGATAGAGCAGTCCCAGCCATTTTCTTTCAAGCTTCACGTCACACTCCGCGCAGTCAGATTAAACCCATCAGAGCCTGCAATTTCAGCCACCAGACCATCCAGACAGCCTCGAAAACGATTCGCCGGTTCATTTTGGAGGTTCCGGAATGCCGGTCTACAAAAACGATCGGGATTTCCCGGATGCGGAATTTTTTCCTCCAGACTTTGAAACTGACCTCGATCTGGAAAGAATAGCCGTCTGACTGTATCCGGCCCAGGTCGAGCGATTCGAGAACCTCGCGGCGAAAACACTTGAACCCGGCGGTAGGGTCTTTGACAGGCATACCGGTAATAAAGCGTGTATACAAACTGGCTCCATAGCTCAAAAGAAGGCGGCTCATCGGCCAGTTGACCACATTGATTCCGCTCACGTAGCGTGATCCAATCACCAGGTCTGCATCCTCGGCTGCTTTGAGGAAATCTTTCAGGTAACAGGGATCGTGGGAAAAATCTGCATCCATTTCGAAAACCAGATCGTAGTCACCCTCGAGTGCCCAGCGGAATCCCTCCCGGTAGGCGCTTCCCAGACCGAGTTTGTCCTGCCGGTGGATCGCGTGCACCCTGCTGTCCTGCTCGGCCAGCTGGTCGGCCAGCTCCCCAGTGCCGTCGGGCGAGTTGTCATCCACGATCAACATCTCAAGCCGCGAATCTTTCTCCAGCACCTCGCCCACCAGTTTCCGGATGTTTTCTATCTCATTGTAGGTTGGAACGATAATCAGCGCTTTATTCATCTTGCCTTCCAGTCTCCAGATCGTTTTGTTCGAAGGCGGGCAAGCCTCCTGCAATCAGTACCAAGACAACCGGCACAAGCTCGGCCAGGGTAAGCCAGATTCTCGAACCCAGGGCGGTAACTGTGGCGCCAACCTCTCCCAGAACCGCACTGAGAAGGCCTGCGAACATGGTTTCCCTGACCCCCAGGCCGCCGGGGGCGAAAATCACGAGAAAGCCGATAATGTAACCCACGGCATACACGCCGATTGCCGCCGCAAGACTCAAATCACCCTGCGGGTATATTGCTTTCACGAAATAATAAAAACAACAACCGTAGGCCAGCCAGACCAGCACATTGAGCGAAAACCAGACAACGAGATCGCGAAGTTTGAGATTCACTTCAACCGGCGGCTTGCCGCTCCAGCGCGAGGCCAGTGATAGAAGTTTTCTCAACAGCGGGGGATAGAGAAAAATTATCACAGGCGGCAAGCCCAGCCAGGCCCAATGAGCCAGCGGCGCAAAAGCCCCGGTAAGCTCAGTCGGCAGAAAGTACAGTCCGACCGCCGCGCCAGCAAGCAAGTGAACCACCTGGCCGATAATCGCACTTGCTGTGGCACCGACAGCGGAGACACCCTCCCTTCGCGCCAGTACAGCCATCCCGGCCAATTGCCAGACCTTGCCTGGAAGATAGCGCCCGAGGTTGGAGATGAACCAGATATACGCCGCCCGTCCTGCTTTCAGGTGCTTGCCGGAGAGCGCAAAGACGATCATGCGCCAGATCTGTGAGTTGAGCGCAAATATGATCGCCACGGCCAGCAGTGAGGCCATAAAAGGGAAAAGACGGAAACTCCACTGCTGTTCGGCCAGGGCCTGCCAGTTGAGAACCAGGTTGAGGTAAATAAGGTAATAACCCACCAAGAAAAGGAGCAAAACCTGGCCCAGGCGCACCGCCAGTCTGGAGATTTTCAAAATCCGCTTACCAGTCCTTTCTGTAAAAAGTCCAGCCAACAGCCGCAGCCAGAAGAAGGAGTGATACAAGGCTCAGCCACCTGCCCCAGATAAAGGGTGGCGAGTAATAGCTCATCACCACCTTGTGTCTTCCCGGCTCCAAAAACAGGGCCCGCATGGCTAGATTAGCCCGGTAGATTTTTACAAGTTCCCCGTCCACTTCCGCATGCCAGTAAGGGTGGTAAGTCTCAGCCAGGTAAAGCAACGAGGGTTGATCGCACTGGACAGTCAGTTCGAGGCGGTCGTAGGAGTAGCTCTCCAGGGTCACTTCACCTCCGGGGCTTGAGCCATCCAGCGCAGCCCGGTCGAACTCCGGCTGCCCGGCCAGGATCAGGGTCTGTTCCGGATCGAATGCCGGGTCGTTAAAACGCCGGATGAATTTTTTATCATCCTCCAGCACTTCAAACTTCGTAAAAAGCCTGAATCTGGGCCAGGCCCCTGGGTTCTGGTAGAGCACTTTTCGGGTATTTTCATCTTCCAGGATTTTTTTCAAAAAAGGGAATGCCTGCTCGAATTTCTCAGTCACTCGGTTCTTCCGTACCATTACAAAACGCGTGTTCAGCATGTGCCAGAGCCTTGGATAGCGAACGAAATTCCTGAAAAGGTGAGTTCCCATCAGCTCCTCGTACCATTTCAGGCGCAGAGGCATACTGGCGTTGATTGTCGGTATCTGGAAATAGAGGAGACTGTTGTCCCAGGGATCGTTGCCCTCGGTGGGATAGAAAAACACCCTGTAGGGCTCTTTCTCTTTTTCCAGGTGCTGGATCACTTTGTCCCGGATGTAGCGCTCGGAGGGTTTCTCAACCGCGATCC
>JAUVUV010000460.1 GCA_030604975.1 Candidatus Glassiibacteriota bacterium
CATGCGCCCGCCGCCCCCCCACCCCCCCCAGCCCCGGGGAAACATAGCATCTTGCTATTTTATGAATAAACCGGACTGAATAATTTGATTTTATTTTTTCTCCGGGCCAATGAATCCCGCATTACTGGTGAAATCTTTCAACTATTGTTACTTATTAATATACTATTGACAGTTAGGTTCCAATTTTGTCCTTTCAACTTACTGAGCAAGGAGAGCCCAATGCCCCTGATGATCTTGTTTGCTTTGCTCCTGGGATTTTCTTTCAGCGCGCTGGGTGAAACAGTTAAGCTGCCAGTGGTTGCGGATGCCGGCATATCGAGCGAGCGCGGCCACATGGACGAGAACAGCGGCGCCTCTGTAACAGTGCCCATTCGGCAGAACCAGAATTGGTCTGGATTTGAAACCAAGGCCTACCTTATGCGTTTCGATATGGCTCCTTTGGCCGGGATGACTGTCAAGCAGGCCAGGCTGAACATATTCCTCGCCCGTGGGGACCTTCATGCAATCGGTGTGAGCACAGTGCTTTCCGAATGGGAGGAAGGCCGAGGGCTGAACGGACAGACCGGCCGTGGCGGTGCCAGCTGGAACTGGGCTCGCGAGCCGGGGAAAGGCGCAGAACCTGGGCCGGATAATTACTGGGCCTGGCCGGGAAGTGGTATTTACAGTGTGTCATGGGCCCACCCGGATCTGAGATACCACCACGCGGGTGCGCGGGATATCGAGAAAAAGCAACTGGAAAACGGGATAAAACATCTGCGGTTTCCTGTGGCCCCGGAGCAGGTGGAGGCGCTGGCTGCCGGGCTTTCGACGGGCCTGATCCTGACCGATGATAAGGGTCAGGTGGCCGAGGGCCTGAGCCTCAAGGGCAGCGGCAAGCCCTACCGGTATGACCTATCGCAGGACATCTACCTCTATACCAAAGACATCCAGGAACCCTCGCTGCGGCCATATCTGGAAGTGGAAGGCGAAGTTGTGGACAGGACTCCTCCCGGCTCTGTAGGTGAGCTGGAACTGGTCTCTACCGACCCTTTTGATCCCTCGGTGACCGTTTCCTTTACCGCACCAGCAGATGACGGTGCCAAAGGGGGGACGGTGCTGGGCTATGATGTACGCTACAGTAAAGGCAGCATAAGCGAAGCTGGCTGGGAGCAAGCCCTGCGGCTGCCGCTCTGGTGCGTTCCCCGGCCACAGGCGCCAGGATCGAGGGAAAGCATGCGGGTTTTGAGCCTTGCTCCCGGCGCCTACAGCCTGGCGGTCAGGGCAGTGGATGAGGCCGGCAACCGCGGCCCGCTTTCCCGGTGCGGGATAACCATTCCCGAGATACCGGAAGTCGAGCTCGAGGTACCCTGGCCGAAAGGGCAGATGAGCGGCGAAAGGGGAGTCCGGGTTGAGAACCTGCTCGAGGTCTGGGCCTGCTCAGACCTGACCAAGGTGGATCCGGTAAGCGGCGGAGTGCTGCGGGAGAGCGAAAATTACCTGCCTTCCGGGGATCTGAAGACCGACAACCACGTCTGGTCTGCTGCCAGCAGGACAGTGAGCCTGACAGCTGCCCGTGGAGAGGCAGTCGCTTTCCAGCTGATCCTGGAACGTCTCGGCAAGAACAATCTCAGCGATATCCGGGTCGTGCCGGGAGACTTGAGCGGCACTTCCGGATTACTGAAAGCCGCCGGGAATATCTCCTGCTACCGTGTCTGGTACATGGACGTGGTCCCGCGCAAGGAGGAGCTTATCGGGCCCTGGGAGCTGGTCGAGGATAAGGACTATAAGCCAGCCTGGCATGGGGATGCGTGCCTTCCGCTGGATGACCCTTTCGAGAAGACTTTCAGCCTGCCCTCTGGTGACAATATAGGGCCCTCCCAGCGCAATCAGTCTGTCTGGATAGATATATTCGTGCCCCCGGACACGAAACCCGGCCGTTACAAAGGCAAAATAACGATAAGAGCGAAAGAACTTAACCACCCGGCCCAAATCGCTCTGGAAATCGAGATTCTGCCTGTAATAATGTCCGGCAATATCAGTTGGACTGTCGAGTTGAATGGCTACGATTACGGAATAGAAAGTTTATTCGGAGTCAGCATTGAAGATGAGCTGGAACGTTACCTGGAGATCGAGCGTCGCTGTTACCAGCTTGCTCACCAGCACCGCTCGACCCTGAATATCCTTCCTTACGGCCAGGACGGCCATGTCCAGAAAGGCTGCGCGCCGCCGCTTAAAGGAACCGGCAAGGATATAAAGGTTGTCTCTTGGAAAGAGTGGGACAGCCGATTCGGCGACTATCTTAGTGGCAAGGCATTCACCAGCGCCGCCGGCTATCACGGGCCCGGAGAGGGGGTGCCACTGGCGCATAAATACCTGCCGTCCCACGAAAACTGGCCGGTGCCGATCAAGGAGCATTACGGCGACTGGGCCGAGCTGGCCGGCCGCGATGATTACGTTGAATGGACCGGAAAGGCCCGCCCGCTGGAGGAAGCTTTTTCACAAGATTATCAGGAGGGCATGGTCTCGGTGACCCGCCAGTTTTTCGAGCATTTCGACAAGAAAAAATATACCGGGACGAACTTCCAGTTCTATTTCAACAACAAGTACTATTTCAAGGTGAACTTTTTCGCCATGCCCGAAGAGGGCAAGGGCAGTTCTTTCTGGCTGTTGGATGAGCCGGTGGATTTCGATGATTACGAGGCCAACCGCTTTTTC
>JAUVUV010000018.1 GCA_030604975.1 Candidatus Glassiibacteriota bacterium
AATACGTGAAAGATTGGGAAGAGCTGACTCAGAGAATGGGCTACTGGCTCGATTACAAGAATCCCTATATCACCTATGACCGCAACTATATCGAAACGGTATGGTGGCTGCTCAAGCAGTTATGGGAAAAGAACCTTCTTTACAGCGGGCACAAAATCCTCCCCTATTGCCCGCGCTGTGAGACCGGCCTGTCCAGCCATGAGGTTTCGCTGGGCTACCAGGAAGTAGTTGACCCGAGTGTTTTTGTCAAAATGAAGTTGGTGGATGAGCCAGACAGCTATTTCCTTGTCTGGACCACCACGCCTTGGACTCTGATTTCCAACGTGGCCTTGGCAGTTGGCCCGGATCACACCTATGCCAAGGTCAGTTCTGACGGCCAGACCCTGATCATGGCCGAGGCACTGGTGGAAAGACTGTTGGGGCCTGAGGCCGAGATCACCGGAACAATGCCCGGCAGGGAACTCGCGCACAAAGGTTATCAACGCCTTTTCGACTTTGTTGAGGTTCCTGCGGATAAAAAGGGATTCTACGTAGCTCTGGGCGAGTTTGTCAGCCTCGAGGAAGGTACAGGCATAGTCCATATCGCCCCGGCTTTCGGCGCGGACGACTACGAGCTGTCCCGCCGCTACGACCTGCCCCTGTTTCAGCCAGTCGATGAAAAAGGCGAGTTCACTTCAGAGGTAACCCTCTGGGCCGGCAAATTTGTCAAGGATGCAGACAAGGAGATAATCGAAAACCTGCGGCAGCGGGGACTGCTTTTCAGGGAGGAAGGCTACACCCATAATTACCCGTTCTGCTGGCGCTGTTCCACCCCGCTGCTCTATTATGCAAGGTCCTCCTGGTTTATAAACACCAGCCGTTTCAAGAAAGAGCTTCTCGAGAATAACGACAGCGTTAACTGGTTTCCGCCGGAGGTCGGCAAAGGAAGGTTCGCCGAATGGCTGGAAAACAACGTGGACTGGGCTCTCAGCCGGGACCGCTACTGGGGTACGCCGCTGCCTATCTGGATCTGCAACTCCTGCGATTACGTACACGCTGTCGGCAGTGTGGCTGAACTGATCGAGATGGGAGAAAATATCCCTGAGGATATAGACCTCCACAAACCATATGTTGACAAGATTACTCTTAACTGTCCGACCTGCAGCGGGAAAATGAAACGCGTGCCGGAGGTGATCGACTGCTGGTTCGACTCGGGAAGCATGCCCTTCGCTCAACTTCATTACCCGTTCGAAAACAAGGAGGAATTAGAAAAGAATTTCCCCTGCAATTTTATCTGCGAGGCGATCGACCAGACCCGCGGTTGGTTCTACAGCCTGCTGGCTATCAGTTCGCTGATCAAGGGTATAGCTCCCTACCGCAACGTTTTGGTAAATGACCTGATTCTCGATAAAAACGGGCAGAAGATGAGCAAGTCCCTGGGCAATGTGGTCGATCCTTGGGACATATTCAACAATTACGGGGCCGATCCCCTTCGCTGGTACCTTCTCAATGTCAGCCAGACCTGGCTGCCCAAGCGTTTCGATGAAAACGGTGTCGGCGAGGTGGTGAGAAAATTCTTCGACACCCTGACGAACGTTTACTCTTTCTTCGTCCTGTATGCCAATATCGACAACTATTCCCCTGACATGGAACGCCTTGGGTCGAAAAAAGAAGACGAGCTTGACCGCTGGATTATCAGCCGGCTCAACTCGACAATCGTCTCTGTGCGGGAAGATTTCTCCTACTACGAGCTAACCCGGGTCACCAGAAGTCTCCAGAAATTCGTGATCGACGATTTGAGCAACTGGTACGTGCGCCGCAATCGCCGCCGTTTCTGGCAATCGGGTGATTCGGAAGACAAATTGCAGGCCTTTGACACATTGTGGGAAGTCCTGGTCAAGGTTTCGCAGCTGATCGCGCCCTTTGCCCCATTCATCTCCGAGGCACTCTACCGAAACCTGGTGGCAGTCCAGATCGATTCAGCCCCCGAGAGCGTGCATCTGAGCCGTTATCCGGAAGTTGACAAGGCGCAGATCAACAAGCAGCTGGAGCGCAAGATGGAATATGCGGTCAAGCTCGTGATTCTCGGCCGCTCGGCCAGAAACCGCTCGCGGATCAAGGTCCGCCAGCCCCTGGCAACCATGATGGTTCAGACGCCCCAGAAAATCGACAAGCACGCTTTCCAATCGATAACCCCGATTATCTGCGAAGAGATAAATGTGAAAAAAATCGAGCCGGTGGAAAACGCTTACGAGTATGTTACACTTTCGCTCAAGCCGAATTTCAAGGTTGCCGGGCCCAAGCTCGGCGACAAGGTGAAAGAACTGGCTCGCTGCCTCGACAGCCTCTCCCAGGAGGATATCCGTGCTTTCGAGAAAAAAGGCGGAATCGAGATCAACCTTGACGGTGCGCCGGTGAAACTCACTCTTGAGGATGTCGAACTGCGTTCGGCTGACCGGGAAGGTTTTGTAGTCGAAACAGAGGGAGGCTACGGCGTGGTGCTGGCAACCGATCTAAACCGTGAACTGATTGAAGAGGGGCTGGCCCGGGAACTGATAAATAAGATTCAGAATATGCGTAAATCAGCCGGATTCGAGGTCATCGACCGTATCGAGGTGGGAATCCGGTCAACAGATAAAGTTCGCCAGGCAATTGAATCGTTCAAGGGCTATATCTGCAAGGAAACCCTTTGCCTGAAACTCGATCACGATCTGCCGGATGAGAAAGATCTGCAACAGGAATGGGATATCAACGGCGAACCTGCGGTTATCACCGTGCTGAAAACAGGCAAGTAGATTCATCGGCAGATGTGAGATGGATAAACCTTTAAAACTGAGGTCAAAGAATGAATATTAAGGAAAGGGAATATTTCGAGAAACGTTTGATTGAGCACAGAAAGAAGATTCTCAAGGAGATGGGCCGCTTTGGAGAGTCGCACCAGCAGAACCTCAAGGAATCTTCAGGCGACCTCTCATCATACAGTCTCCACATGGCGGACCTGGGAACGGATGCGGAAACCCAGGAAAGAGCCTTCCAGCAGGTAAGTAAAGAGGGACGCCTGCTATATCACATCGACGAGGCTCTGCGCAAGATTTATAACGGGAAAAATTACGGGAGTTGCGAATCCTGCAAGAAACCTATCGAGAAGTCGCGGCTCAAACTGGTTCCTCATGCTCGTCTATGTTTTGAATGCAAATCCAGGGAAGAAAATGGCAACAGTTAGCCAGTCCGCTCCAAATATCACTCTTAAAAAAAGGGCAAGGCTTTTTTTCTTGATAGTCCCCGCCATTTTCCTCGCAGACTATTTCACCAAGCATCTCGTTAAGCGCACGATGGTTCCTTATGAGGAAACTATTTCCGTGATCGACGGCCTGGTGAAACTGCGCTTCATCTACAACGAGGGGATCGCTTTCGGGATCAATCCTGTATTTATTTCAAGCTGGCTGTTAATCCTGATCTCCAGTTCTATAACGATAATTCTTATCGTTTATATTTTTTTCTCTCATTACGGGGACTTTATAGGGTTGGTAGCCCTGTGCCTTATCGCAGGTGGCGCAATCGGCAACCTTTCCGACCGCATCGTTTACGGCAGGGTGGTCGACTTTATTGAAATCGGTATAAAGGATCTGACCTGGCCAGTATTCAATGTCGCCGACATCTCAGTGACCTGCGGGGCGATTCTCCTTGTCCTGTGTCTGTTTTTCCAAAAGCCTGGGGCGGCCGGGTTTGAAAGCAGCGAGACCTCCGGCCAGTCACCACCCACTAAGCGGAGCTAGCCGGCCGATCCTTGCCCGGCTCTTTTCCCGGCAGATAGATTCTACGGTGAACGAACCAACCAGCATTAAATACCAGGCCTCCTCAGAGGATGAGGGCCAGCGGCTGGACGTGTTTCTGGCCAAACGACTCGGGATTTCCCGAACCCGGGCGGCTGCCCTGGCTAAAAGCGGCGCTGTGGTCTGTGAAGGGGCCGGGAAGCTTAAACCCTCGACACCAGTCAAGACTGGCGATATTTTTACTTTGCCTCAGCTTGAAAAATCCCCCCGCGGCAGCGAGATCGCTCCGGAAAAAATTCCTCTTGCGATTCTTTTCGAAGATGACCACCTTCTGGTTGTAGAAAAACCGGCTGGCATGGTTGTGCATCCGGCGCCCGGCCACTTCAAGGGAACCCTGGTAAACGCCCTGCTGGCTCATATCAATTTCTCAGTCGACTCCCGGCTGGACGTCCTCCGGCCTGGAATCGTGCACCGGCTGGACAAGGACACCAGCGGCCTTCTCGTCGTGGCCAAAACGTTCGAGGCTCACGAGAAGCTGGCTGCCCAGATAAAGGAGCGCACCGCCGGTCGGACTTATCTTGCCGTAAGTTGGGGACATTGGCCGGATCGCGAGGCCAGGATCGAAGCTCCAATCGGGCGCTCTTCGAAAAACAGGAAAAAAATGGCGGTGTTCGCCGCTGGCGGCAGGGAGGCTGTGACTGTTTACCGTGTGCTCGAAAGTTTCCCGCTTGCCGAACTGGTTGAGGTTCGTCTGCGCACAGGGCGTACGCACCAGATCCGCGTGCACTTTGCTCACCGAGGCCATCCAGTGCTGGGTGACCAGCTTTACGGCGGCAGGAAAGTTTTACGGAATTACAGCGGACAATATCGCAACACGGTGCGTCTCCTGCTTGATACCTGCAGCCGTCAGGCGCTGCACGCCTATAAGCTGTCTTTCAAGCATCCGGCAAACAGCGAGCCTCTCGAATTCACCTCGCAGCTACCCGATGATTTCGAGCGCATTCTCCAAATTCTTCGCCAACCTTCGGACTAAAAAGAAAGCGAGCAAGTCAAGATGAGCAAACTGCTGCGTGAATACCAGACCGGGGAGAGTGTGGATTCGATCTGCATGCTACTGAGCCTCAATGTCAAGCAGACCCGAGACCAGAAACCTTTCCTCAGACTCGAGCTTGGCGATGCCAGCGGACGGGTGGCAGCGGTGATGTGGGAAGGTTTTGACGAAGAAGTCACGAAAACCTCTGTTGGTACTGTCCTGCGGATCAAGGGCACAATGGATGAATACGACGAGCGGCCTCAGGTGCGAGTATCCAGTATTTCCATTCAAGCTGACGGAAGCCACGATGTAACTCTGCTTTTGCCCGCCACGGAAAAAGATGTCGGCAGCATGCTTGACGAACTGGAAAGAATTATCGGCGATATTTCTTATCCGCCTTTGCACAAACTTCTGGAGCTAATGTTCGGCGACAAGGATTTCAGGCAACGATTCGCCAAGGCCCCTGCGGCCAAGCGCTGGCATCAGCCCTATCTGGGAGGCCTGCTCGAGCACACCCTGAACGTTCACTCACATGCTGTCGAAATGGCACGCTGCTACCCGGAAACCGACCATGACCTGGTGAGCGGCGGCGCACTGGTCCACGATATCGGTAAAACCGTTGAATACAGTTGGGAGAATTTTTTCGATACCTCAACTCGGGGAAAGCTGATCGGACACCTTGTGATCGGCGTGGAGATACTCAATGACTATATCAGCCGCCTGAATTCTTTGCCTGGAGAAGAATTCCCGGAAGAGGCGGGCTGGCATCTGAAACATATCATCCTTAGCCATCACGGTCGTTATGAATTCGGAAGTCCGGTCGTGCCCAGAATCCTTGAGGCTCTGATCATCCATTATGCCGATGATCTGGATGCCAAGATGAACGGTGTCCTTCGTATCTACAAGCGCGAACAGGAAACACCCGGTGACTGGACCAGCTATGTCAAACTGATGGAGCGCGAATTTTTCAAATCGCCGGTTCTCGCGCCCAGGCGCAGGGAAGGCAACCAGGAATCCCAAAAACGGGAGCCCCCAAAAAGCGGTCCCCGCACTCCCGGCACAGGCGATGAGGAGCAGTCTCTATTCAGAGATGACCGGCGCTAAAACTGCTCGTATTAGTCAATTCAGGCAAGTCGGGCTCCAAAAAACACTTGATTTAAAATCTAATGTATGCTAATCTCTTATATCTGTAAGATTTTAATATTTAATAATCTTAAGGCCCTTCATCAGGGAAATTAGGCAAAACGTTAAAACCCGCTATGCATTTGCCGGTTAGGCTGACAGCTGAGATAATCCTGACTTGGCATAAAAAGGATATTAGATATTACACTTTCAGCCATTATAATTACGGTTTTGATTTTGGTCTGCTGTGGCGCTTTTGTCTATTTCCTGACAAATAAAGAGATCGGAGTCGAATCCGCACCAGAAAAAAAGGGAGGCATTATCAGTTCTGGTGGATCCTTTTGGACTAATGAAATTGCAATAGACCTGGGCACGGCCAACACTCTTGTTTACATCCGCGGCAAGGGAATCATGCTGAACGAGCCTTCGGTTGTTGCGATTGACCGTGCCACCGGCAAGGTTAAGGCGGTGGGCCTTGAGGCCAAGGCCATGATTGGCCGCACCCCCGCAACTATTACCGCGATCCGGCCGTTGAAAGACGGCGTTATCGCCGATTACGAAGTCACCGAGGAGATGCTGCGTTATTTTATCAAGTCCGTCTTGAAAAATCGCTTTCTTCCGGTTAAGCCGCGGGTGATTGTTTGTGTTCCGAGCGGGATTACGGAGGTGGAACGCCGCGCTGTGAGGGATTCGGCCGAGTCAGCCGGGGCAAAGGATGTTTACCTGGTCGCAGAACCGATGGCCGCGGCGATCGGTGTGGGCTTGCCGGTGGAAACGCCCTCTGGCAACATGATTATCGATATCGGCGGCGGCACAACAGAAATAGCGGTAATCGCCCTTTCCGGTATCGTGAGCAATATCTCGATCCGCGTTGCCGGAGACGAGCTGGATGAGGCGATAGTTCAATTTTTAAAGAAGAACTATAACGTTTTGATCGGCGACCAAACAGCGGAAATTATCAAGATCACAATCGGCAGCGCATATCCTCTGAGCGATGAAAATGAGATGGAGGTCAAGGGACGGGACATTGTCTCCGGGATACCAAAGACGGTTAAAATTCACTCCAGCGAGGTGCGGGAATCGCTCCAGGAACCGATCATGACAATTGTCGAGGCGGTCCGCCAGGCACTGGAACAGACACCGCCCGAACTAGCCAGTGACATTGTGGATCGGGGTATCGTGATGACCGGCGGCGGCAGCCTTCTCAGAGGACTGGATCAGCTCCTGCGCGAGGAAACAAACCTGCCGATCAATGTCGATGAGGAGCCTCTGACCTGCGTTGTACGGGGTACGGGCAGGATTATGGACGATCCGAAAAGGTACTGGAACATTTTGACCCAGAGCAAATAGCCTGGGTCTGTTTAACGTGTCTGGGTGATTTATTCTGCCGAATCTAAATTTTTCCGTATTAATTTTTTTAATGTCGAGGTAGCCCACTTGAAAAATCCCTGTCCAACTTAATAATGTTTCGCTGAGCCGATTTTAATGACTTATTTTATTCGCTGTGACCCCAATGTCAAAATTTTTCCTGTTTCTCTGGGAACATAGACAAAGTCTCATCTTTCTTCTGCTGCTTCTCATCTCTTTAGCTGTGCTTTCACTCCCCGGCAGACAACGTTTCCATTTGGCCCGCAGGATCAACCGTGCTGTAATTACGCCCTTCCAAATGGTCGTCTCCCAAGTGGATTATTTTCTTCACTTGAAAAAAGAAAATGAAATCCTTCGTAAGAACAATTTCATCCTCGCACTGGAGGTTTACCGGCTTGAGGAAGCCAAAAAGCAGAACCAGCGCTTTGAGCGACTTCTTGAGTTCACCAGCCAAACCCCAATCCATTTTATCGCCTGCAAGGTGATCAGCGGTGGTATTGGAGAAAAAGCTGACATTTTTATCATCGACAAGGGGACCGTGCACGGCGTGGTGCCCAACCTGCCGGTTCTCGTACCCGAGGGTCTCGTGGGAAAGATCATCGAAACAGACGCCAAGCGTTCGGTGGTACAGCTTTACACTCACCAGGATTTCAGAGTCAGCGCCAAGCCCTCGCAGAAAGAGGAACGCGCCATTGTCGGGAGCGGCCCTGGCGGGGAGCTTTACCTGTTCAATATCCCGCTGCGCACTCAGGTCAAGCCGGGCGACCTGATAGTCAGTTCCGGTATGGGAGGAATTTTCCCCAAGGGCATTCCGGTGGGTACGGTGGCCGAACTGGAGAAGGAAGAAGAAATGGAAATCACGCTTCGCGCCATACTCACACCAGCGGTTGACCTGGACCAGGTTTCAGAGGTGTTCGTGCTGGCCGATACCGCGTTTGTTTCACCGAAGGCCGGGCTTTTGTTCGAGGCCTCCGACTCACTTGTCAATCTGTGGAACGAGCATTGATAACAAATTTAAAATTCACATTTTTCCTGCTCACACTGTTTTTCATTCATCTCCTCTTTTACCAGTACCTGGCCTTGGGAGAAGTCTATCCAGACCTGTTTCTTGTCCTGGTGGTTTACTGTGCTTTGCGCGGAGGGCCGGTTGGAGGGTCTATCTCGGGGTTTATCTGCGGAATCATTCAGGATTCATTCAGTTACACCTATTTCGGCTTACACGCAGTTGTCAAGATTGTGATCGGCTTTGCTATCGGCAAAGTGCGTCATTCCTTTTTCAGCAACAAATATATCGTGCAGGCCACGATAATTTTAACCTCTAAAATTTTCCACGATATTATATTTTACAGTATATATTTTTCCCGAGGCGAAGAAAGTTTCTGGCGCCAGATAATCTTTCACACCGCTCCCTCGGCCTTTTACACGTGTATTCTGGGCGTGGCGCTTTTCATCATGTTCCGCTTCAAAGTGGCAATCAAAAGCTGGTAAAATATGCCTTACCGCGGTCTACACGAAGAAAGCGTTTCGAACAGGCTTCTGAAAGCGCGAGTGGCCAAGGTTCTTTTCCTGGTTCCGTTTCTGCTCCTTTTAGCCATTTTTTTCAGATACCAGGTTCTCCACACAACCGAATACTCGCTTCACTCCGAGGAAAACCGGTTGCGCCGGATCGAACTACCCCCGCCGCGAGGGCTGATCACCGACCGCAACGGGATGGTGCTGGCCGAGAATATTCCCTCCTACTCGATAGAATTGTACCCGCAGCCGATTGATTCTATGCGTATTGCCCTGGAAAGGCTGGCCGTGCTGCTGGACCTGGATCCGGGTGAACAGGAACAACTGGTTCAGAAATACCGTCTGCGCACTCAGAGCCCGTTGCGGGTGGCCACTGATATCGACGAGAAAACCCTGGCAGTGGTGGAAGAGCACCGAAGTGAGTTCCCCGGGATTTTCATTCGTTCGGATATGAAACGCAGTTATGTTTACGGCGAGAAACTGGCCCATATCCTTGGTTATGTGGGAGAAATCAATGAGAACGAGCTGGAGGACGAACGGTACAAAGACTACATTATGGGCAGCCTGATCGGCCGAAGCGGCATTGAGGCACAGTACGAAAGCCTACTCCATGGAGAAAGAGGGGTCAAGTTTGTCGAGGTGGACGCGCACGGCCGGGAACTTGGCCCGTTCAGGGACAAGCCGCCGATCCTTCCGATCATAGGAGAGGATATCCAGCTTACGATAGATTTGAGGCTGCAGGAAGAGATGCACAGAATCATGGAACCGGTGGAAATCGGCGCGACAGTTGCCATGGACCCCAACAACGGCGAGATCCTGGCAATAGTGAGCAAGCCTGATTTCAACCCTAACCGGCTCTCCTCCGGGATCTCAGGCGCAGAATTCCGGGAGTTGCTTTTCCATCCGAACAAGCCGTTCCTCAATAGGGTGATCCAGGGGCTTTATCCTCCAGGATCCACTTTCAAGGTTTTCACCGCCCTTGTTGGGGCTGACCTGGATTTCATAAAGCCCGACGGAAAGAGCCTCGAGATTACCTGCAGGGGCGGCCTTCAGTTCGGCAAGCGCTTTTTCGGCTGCTGGAAAGCCGGGGGACATGGAAAAATAGAATACAAACAGGCGATAGTCCAATCCTGCGATACATTTTTTTATCAGCTCGGGATCAAGATCGGTCTTGAGAGATTCTGTCAGTACGGGAAAGAAAGCCAATTTTTCGAAAAGACCGGGATCGACCTGCCCAATGAGGAAAGCGGCCTGGTACCTGATGAAATTTGGTATAATCGCAACTACGGCAGGGGCAACTGGGGGCCGGGAAACATGCTCAACCTGGCTATCGGCCAGGGGGAAATTTCCCTGTCCCCGCTTCAGCTTGCCAACCTTTATGCGGCCATATGTAATGCTGGCAAGCGTTTCAGGCCCCACCTCCTCAAGGAAAAGGTTAAAAACTACCGGCTTTCCGATATAGACTTTGCGCCCGAGCATATAGCAATGCTGCGCGAACCCTTGACCGGTGTGGTCAATAGCCCGCTCGGCACGGCCAGGGGCAGCAGGCTCTGGGGCCATGAACGCAAGATGGCCGGCAAAACCGGTACCTCTCAGAATCCACACGGCGAGGACCACGGCCTGTTTGTTGGTTTTTACCCGGCGGACGTGCCGGAGATTGTAGTTTCCGCAGTGGTCGAGCACGGTTTGCATGGCTCGGCCGTGGCTCGCTATGTGCGGGACCTGATCCTAGCCTACATAGAGATAAAGGTTAGCCGGGAGCAATCTGAATTGGCGAAAATATCATCAACCAATACAGTGGCGGGAAATTAATGTGGATTAAAAAATATGACTGGCTGTTGATGAGCCTGGTTATTCTGCTCAGCTTATTCGGCGTGCTGATGATTTTCAGTGCCGACCAGATCCAGACAACCAATGCAAGCGGCGTTATTTATTACCAGCGCCAGCTTCTCTGGTTCATCCTGGCGCTGATTGGCCTGGTGCTTTCGAGCGCATTTACAGTACGCACCATCGAGGCTGTCTCATACATACTCTACGGGCTGATCCTGGTCTCGCTGATTGCCCTTCTGTTGACCGGTCAGGGAGTGGAGAGATGGTTCACCCTCCCTGGCACGAATATCAACATCCAGCCTGCCGAGCTGGCCAAGATCACCACAATCGCCGCCCTGGCCTGTTTTATCGCTAACCGCAAAAAGCGGATCGATTCTCTCAAGGATCTGGTGATCCCGATTCTGATAGTAGCACTGCCAGCCGTCCTGATCCTTCTGCAGCCCGATCTGGGCACTTCGATAGTCTTTTTTTTCATTCTTTTTGGAATGCTTTACTGGGCGGGCGTACCGCTGATTTATCTTTTCCTGCTGATCAGCCCGATTATCAGCTTTTTCCTTGCCCTGGTCACCCAGCTTGGCGAGCTTCGCCTTCCGCTCTGGGGTCTGTTCTTCATTTTCCTCTGCATCCTTATCGTATATAACCGAATCTACCTGATGGATGCGGTGATTTTTACCTTGGCCAACCTCCTGACCGGCATCCTGACCTCGCCTCTCTGGAACTCTCTCAAGCCTTATCAGCAAAACAGGCTTCTTGCTTTCTTTCAGCCGGAGCGCGATCCCCAGGGCTCGGGCTGGCAGATTATCCAGAGCAAAGTGGCGATTGGGTCCGGAGGGCTGTTAGGCAAGGGATACCTTGAGGGTACGCAGAAAAATCTCGCCTTTCTCCCTGCTCAGCATACGGATTTTATCTTTCCCCTCGTGGGGGAGGAATTCGGTTTTATCGGTGTGGCTGTGGCGCTCGTGCTTTTCTTTCTCCTGCTGAATCACATTGTCGAGCTTGCCAGGATTGCGAATACCGGCTTCGCCAGCCTCACTGCCATCGGCATCGCGAGCTTTCTTTTTGGCCACATAATCATAAACGTTGGGATGACCGTGGGCTTGATGCCGATAACCGGCCTGCCTCTGCCCCTTTTCAGCTACGGAGGCTCGTTTCTGCTGACCTGTTACGTGTCTTTCGGTATCCTGCAAAGAATCTACATAGAAAGAAGCATTCTCTGAAATGGAAACCCAAAGCTTTGAATCCAAAACCGCTGTTGAGATATCCGTGGTGATTCCCGTTTTCAACGAGCGGGAATCGCTTAGCATACTTTATGAAAAACTCTGCGCGCAGCTGGAAGCCCTGAACAAATCTTTCGAGCTGATATTTATTGATGACGGCAGCACGGACGGTTCGTTCGAAACGCTCTGTGCCCTTTACCGGAAAGACTCACGGGTGAGGGTGATCCGTTTCAGGCGGAATTTCGGCAAGTCGCCCGCCCTGAGCGCAGGCTTTGCCGCAAGCCGCGGCGAGCTTGTTTTTACCATGGATTCGGACCTTCAGGACGACCCGGCAGAAATTCCCGATTTTATCGACAAGTTAAACCAGGGTTACGATCTGGTTTCAGGCTGGAAATTCAAGCGAAAGGACCCCCTTTCCAAGAGGCTCTCTTCCAAGCTTTTCAATTTTGTCACCTCGCTGGCCAGCGGCATTCGCCTTCACGATTTCAACTGCGGGTTCAAACTCTATCACGGAGACGTGGCGAGGTCGCTCAAAGTCTACGGCGAACTTCACCGCTATCTTCCCGCCCTGGTCCACTGGAAAGGTTTCCGGGTCACCGAGATCAAGGTCCGGCATCACAAGCGGCAATTCGGCAGTTCCAAATTCGGGGCTGGCCGTTTTGTCAAGGGATATCTCGATCTGATCACCGTGCTTTTTCTCAACCGCTATACGAAAAGTCCCCTGTATTTTTTCGGCACAATCGGTACGCTGCTCTCCCTGGT
>JAUVUV010000243.1 GCA_030604975.1 Candidatus Glassiibacteriota bacterium
CTGCGGGTGAGTTTCTATCACGGCACGCATGTCTATGACAGCCAGACCACGGTCTGCATGTCCGAGCAGAAATTGTACGAGATCTGGCGCACTAATGCCCGGCTGATTCACGAGCACCTGGCACCGAAAAAATATTTCTTCCACATGGATGAAATCCGCGCCGGGGGAACCTGCAAGGCCTGTAAAGATCGTAACATTCCGATGGCCCAGATTCTCGGGGATTGTATCACCAAAGCCTACAATATCATCCGCGAGGTAAACCCGAAGGCCGAGATTTTTATCTGGTCGGACATGATCGATCCCATTCACAACGCCAGCGACAGCCGGCCCTACTATTACCACGTGGATGAAAATTATTACGGCTCCTGGAACTACATCCCCAAAGACCTGATTATCGCCTGCTGGTGGCACAGGATGCGCAACGAAAGCCTGGCCTATTTCTCGGAACTCGGATACAGGACTATCGGCGCGGCGTACTATGACGCAGACGACCTTGAAAATCCCAAGGACTGGCTGGAATCGCTGGATAAGACCCCGCTGGCCATGGGGATCATATACACCACCTGGCTGAACAAATACGAACTGCTCGATGATTTCGGCGATCTGGTTACTGAGCACTGGAAGTAAACGCTGATCAGAGCCATCCCTCTGGCAGGGAATCGTATATGGATTTAAATTACAGGGGCATGGCTCGGCTGTGCTCCTGACTTTTATGAGGGATAAGCCGCCAACTATCAATCCAGGGTTGAATCAGGTGTTTCAGGTATTCTAATTGTGTGCTGCGGGAGACTTTTCACATGAAATTGCGGCAATTGCTGGCCTTTTGCCTGATCCTCGGGGCTATCTCATCGGCACGTGCGGATCAGGTGAGAGTTTACGAGGAATCTCTTACCATACCGACTTACCGGATCGGTGAGCCGGAAATCCTGCCCCGCTGGAATCCACGTTTCGGCAAGATCTATCCCTACCCCATGCTGGACAAGCTTACTGATTTCAAGTACGACCGCAGCTACCGCGCTCTCTGGGTGGAGAATGAATACGTGAAAGTGCTCGTGCTGCCCGAGATCGGCGGGCGGGTGCACGGCGCGCAGGACAAAACCAACGGTTACCAGTTCATGTTCGACCAGAGAGTGATCAAGCCCGCCCTGGTCGGCAGGGGAGGAGCCTGGATTTCCGGCGGGATCGAGTGGAACTTTCCAGACGGCCACCGGGTCTCAGGCTTCCGCGACACAGACTGGCGTATCGTGGAGAACCCTGACGGCTCCAGGACAGTCTGGACCGGCGAAATCGAGCGGGTGTTCGGCATGCGCTGGTCTGTGGGCAACACAGTGCATCCGGGGCGCAACTGGATCGAGACAAAGGTGCGGCTTTTCAACTGTACTCCTTACCCTCATTCTTTTCTCTACTGGGCCGACTGCGGCGTGAGGGGCACTCCTGAGTTCCAGGCTGTGATCCCGGGTGAGATCGCCACCGGACACGGCAAGCACAGGTTTTTTCACTGGCCGATCCACAATGGTGTGGATTTAAGCAAATGGGAAAACGCCCCCGGCGGCACGAGCTATTTCGCCTGGGAGAGTGAAAGCGATTATTTCGGCACCTGGAACCCCGAGGACAACGGCGGCCTGGTGCACTGGGCCGACCACCAAATAGTGCGAGGTAAAAAGCTCTGGTTCTGCGGTACCAGCCCTGCAGGGAGGCTCTGGGAGGTAGTGCTCACCGACGGCGACCTTCCGCTTGTCGAGCCCCAGGCCGGAGCCTATTCCGACAACCAGCCCGACTATCACTGGATCATGCCCGGCGAAACCAAGATTTTCAGCCACTATTGGTTCCCGGTGCGCAATATCGGTGCCTGGGACTATGCCAACCTGGAGGGTACGCTCGCTCTCAAGCTGGAAAAGAACAAGGTGAAAATCGGCTGGTCTCCCACCGGTGAGAACGAGAATGCCCGGGTGATTCTCACCGCCAAAGGCAGGGAGTTTTATTGTCACACTATCGACACCGGCCCAGGCACACCGTTCACCGACGAGCTCGATGCTCCAGGCGACATAGATCTTTATTCGCTGAAAATGACAGTCCTCTCCTCCGCCGGCGACACGCTGCTCTGCTTCCAGCATCCCGTACCGGAAAACCCTCCACTGCCCGAACCCGATCCTCCTTTCCCGCCGGCTCACAAAGTGGGTTCACAGGACAGCCTGTTTCTGATCGGTGACCACCTCGAACGTTTCCGCGAACCGGAGCGTGCTGTTGGTTACTACCGGGAAGCCTTGCGGCGTGACCCAGAGGATGTCCGTACAAACACTGCCATGGGATTAGTGCATCTCAAGCAGGGATTATACGCTGAAGCGCTGCAGTTATTCGCCAAAGCTCTGAACCGCCAGCCCTCGTTTGCCAGGGCGCGATACTACCAGGGCCTGGCCGAATTGTGGCTCGGCCGCTTCAGAAAGGCAGAGAAAGACCTTAACCTGTCGAGCTACGATCTGGCAATCTACGCTGCTGCACATTTCGAGCTTGCCCAGCTAACCGCCTCGCAGGGTCGCCTGGAGCGCGCGCTGGAACATATCGAGCGCTCGATCAGGGGCAACGCCGACAATGCCCGGGCCCACGCTGTCAAGTCGCTGATTCTCAACCGCCTGGGTCGCCACGAGGAAGCACTCGCAGTGGCCTCTGAGGTGCAGAACGCCGATCCGCTGGATTTCCTCTCCCTGGCCGAGCAGGCCGTAGCTTTCGAGCATCTCAGCCGAAATTCCGAGGCAGAAGCCACCAGAAACAGCCTGCTCGTGGTAACTCGCGGTTCGTGTGAAAACCACCTCGAGCTGGCTATGCACTATGCCCGCTGCGGCCTATACGAGGATGCAACGCGTGTCTTGAGAATGATTACCGATCAGCCAGGCTACGAGAAGCTATCTCCAATGGTCTACTACTATCTGGGCTATTATTACAATTTGCTCGGCAAGAAACTTGAATCCAATGTCTTCCGGACAAGGGCTTCGGAGGTCTGCGCTGACTATTGTTTCCCCAGCCGCCTGGAAAGCATGCCTGTGCTGCGTTTCGCCATGGAGAAAAATCCTCAGGATGCCCGGGCTTTTTACCTGCTGGGCACGCTTTATTTCAGCAAGGAGCGCGTGGATGATGCGATCCGTGTCCTTCAACGCTCGGTCTCCCTTGATCCCGGCAACGTGGTAGCCCAGAGAAACCTTGGCTATGCCTGGGTCAAGAAAAAAGACCTCGCACGCGCCCGAACCGCCTACGAGGCCGCTCTTGAGGCAGATCATGACCTGCCTTTGGCGATTCTCGAACTGGACAGGGTCTATCACGATCTCGGCCTGAGTGCTGAGCAGCGCGCCTCTTTCCTGGAGAAATACACTGAACAGGCATTCAAGAGCGACCCCCTGCTCAAGCGCCTGATCTCGCTCTATGTCCAGCTCGAACGCTACGATGATGCGCTCCAGGCACTTACCAGCCACCGCTTTCATTGCTGGGAGGGCCGTTACGGAGTGTATCTTTACTGGGCGCAGAGCCAGATCAAGAAAGGCGACTTCGCTTTCGAGGCGGGAGACTGCGAGAAAGCCCTGGAGCACTACAGGCTCGCTCTGGCCTACCCCTCCAACCTTGAAGTGGAGGAACAGCCCAGAACCATCCATGCCAGGAAACGCTACAAGCTCGGCCTGGCGCTCGAGGCTCTGGGGAGGAAAAAAGAGGCCCGCGAGGAATTCGAGAAGGTGTTGAAAGACAGGCCAAGGCCGGACAATGCTTATCAGTATTTCCGTGGGAAAGCACTTGACAAGCTTGGCAGAAAAGATGAGGCGAGAAAGGTCTATCAGGGATTGCTGGACTCTTTGCGCAAACCAGGTATCTCAGGCAATGTTTTTGCCGAGGGGCCTGGGCGACGCCTGTTTAGCAGCCGCCAGGCCGAGGCGCTTATTCATTTCAAACGCGCTCTGGCATTAGAGGGTCTCGAAAATCACAGGGAAGCTGAAAAGGAGCGCAAAAAGGCGCTCGAACTGGATGCGGAGGTTGAGATGAGCGCTTTCTGCCCGCCTGAGGCTGGCTGGTAAGAGGACGATTTATCAGGCAAAACTTTAAAAGACGCTCCAGAGCCAAGGCGGTCAGGTGCAACCGCTGGTTAGGCGTTCGCCAACCGGCTTTGAGGTATATTCATTCTCTTCTGGATATTCCAGGCAGTATGTACTCCCTCACTACTGCCCGATAGGGGGATCAACGCCGAGCTGTTGCCACATGCCCCGAGCTTCCCAGCTGCTCCAGAGTTCCACATACTTACCGCCAGCGAAACGGATGATTGTGTTCCCCGTGAACGACACCTGCACGCCGGTAGGGGGAATGCCCATCAGTTCACCTTTGTGTGTGCCGGTCAATGTCCAGCGGACTGCTGCCTTATCCCCTTCGGCGATCATATCCTCAATCGTGTATTGCATATCTGGGAAGGCAGTGTAGAACATTCTAGCAATTGGTTTGATGCCCTCTGGGCCGTGAATGTCAGGACTGCTGGGATAGTGGAGGGCAATGTCGGCGGCGTAAAACTCGTCCATTACGTCCA
>JAUVUV010000277.1 GCA_030604975.1 Candidatus Glassiibacteriota bacterium
CTTTATCGGCGCGCCCGCGCAACGGGTGAGCATTTTCATGAATTTATTCGACGTGCATGTCAACCGCTCTCCCATTGAAGGGACAGTGCGTTACAAGGATTACCGCAAGGGAAAGTTTTTTAACGCCTCACTGGATAAGTCGAGCAAGGAAAATGAGGCGCTAACGCTGGGGATTGAAAGCCCGGACAGGGAGCACCGGGTGCTGGTCAGGCAGATTGCAGGGCTGATCGCCCGAAGGATTGTCTGCCGTGTGGGTGAATCGGACACACTCAAGCGTGGTGAACGGTTCGGCATGATCAGGTACGGCTCGCGGCTGGAGGTTTATCTGCCTCCGGGATCGAGCTGGAGGGTTGCCTCTGGAGACAGGGTCAAAGCTGGCACAACCATCCTGGCGGAGCTGCCATGAGATTACCAAGAAAAACATTTCTCCTGCCCAGCGCATTTACCGCGGGCAACATCCTCTGCGGTTTCTATTCCGTGGTGAGCGTCATGCGCGGGGACCTTCTCCTGGCCTGCTGGCTGATCGTGGTCGCCGGGGTGCTGGATTTTATCGACGGCAAGGTAGCGATGTTCTCCCGCACCGAAAGCCGTTTCGGCATCGAGCTGGACTCCCTGGCCGACGTGATCTCGTTCAGCATTGCGCCGGGCGTGATTATGTACCAGTTCTTTCTCAAGGACCGTGGGGACTGGTCATGGCTTGTCTCATTCATCTTTGTCCTTTGCGGTGCCTTGCGCCTGGCGCGTTTCAACGTCGAAACCAAGGGGGCGGAAAAAACAAAATTCAAGGGTCTGCCTACCCCGATGGCCGCCGCTGCCGTGATCAGTTTCGTTCCTTTCAGCAACACGACACACTTCCAAACTCTTTTCTACGACTTTGACTACAATCGCTTCCTGGTTTTAATGCTTCTGGCCCTCGCACTCCTGATGGTGAGCAATGTCGAATACCCTGCAGCGCCCCGTTTCACCCTGCGTACAATCAAAGGAGTCGTGGGTTTTATCGCCTTTGTCGTTTTCTCCTTGATCCTTCTCAACTACTGGGAATTGCTGCTCTTCCCTGTCTCTTTTCTTTATATATTCTATGGACTTGGCAGGTCGCTCGTGCTGGGTGCTGTCTCCCGAATCCCTGATAAAAATCAATGATCCGCCACGCTTGAGAAAAAAGAATACTGCATGGCCTGTTTTAACGGCAACTATGCAGTAAGCTTTGAAAAGAACTTCAGTAAAACCATGCACGAGGAGATTCAGCCCTTCCTGCTAATGAATGAACCTGTTGACAAATGAACAGTGCTCCCTTATGATGATAGCCCTTCTATTTGTTGCTGGATGTGAAGCTGCAGATTTTTAAAAGACCACCATTTGAAAACCTGAATATTCTGGAGGACTCGCATGAGCAGAAAGTATGTTTATGCCTTCGGCGGGGGTAAGGCCGATGGTACTGCCGAGATGAGAAATCTGCTGGGCGGCAAGGGTGCCAACATCGCAGAAATGAGTAACCTGGGCATTCCGGTGCCTGCTGGTTTTACAATAACTACCGAGATGTGCACGGTTTACTCCAAGTTGAACCGCCAGTATCCTCCTGAACTCGACATCCAAATCCGCGAGGCGATGGCTGATGTGGAGAAGATCATGGGTGCCAGGTTCGGCGACCAGGAGAACCCGCTTCTGGTTTCAGTGCGCTCAGGGGCCCGCGTTTCGATGCCGGGCATGATGGACACAGTACTCAACATCGGCCTCAATGAGCAAACAGTCAAGGGACTGATAGCCAACAGCGGCAATGAGCGTTTCTGCTGGGACAGCTACCGCCGATTCGTACAGATGTACGGCGATGTCGTGCTGGGACTGAAACCTGAGAGCAAGGAGGAAGAGGCCCCCTTCGAGGTCGCTCTCACTGAGAAGAAAAAGGCACGCGGCGTGGAGCTCGACTCTGATCTGACCGCTGATGATCTCAAGGAACTGGTGGATGAGTTCAAGGCCCTGATCAGGCAAGGCAAGGGCGTGGAATTTCCCGAGGATCCCTGGAAGCAGCTCTGGGGCTCAATCGAGGCGGTGTTCGGTTCCTGGAACGGCGCCCGCGCGATCAAGTACCGCCAGCTCAACAGGATTCCCGATGACTGGGGCACTGCAGTCAACGTTCAGGCCATGGTCTATGGCAACATGGGTGAGGGCTCCGGCACAGGCGTGGCATTCACCAGGGATCCCGCTACCGGCCAGAAAATATTTTACGGGGAATATCTGCTCAACGCTCAGGGCGAGGACGTGGTTTCCGGCATTCGTACCCCGCAGCCTGTAAACAAAGATACCCAGTCATCCCCTGACCAAGAAACCCTGGAAGAAAAAATGCCGGAAGCTTACAAGATTCTCGAGGATATTTATTTAAAGCTCGAGAGCCACTACCGCGAGATGCAGGATATCGAGTTCACCATCCAGCAGGGCAAGCTCTGGATGCTGCAGACCCGCCTGGGCAAGCGTACCGCTGCCGCAGCAGTCAAAATCGCCGTGGACATGGTGAACGAGGGGTTGATCGACAAAAAAACCGCTGTGAGCAGAGTCGAACCGGCTCAATTGGATCAGCTCCTGCACCCCACTTTTGATCCCAAGGCCGAGAAGACGGTGATCGCCAAGGGGCTGCCCGCCTCGCCTGGCGCAGCCAGCGGCCGTGTCGTTTTCCACTCCGATGATGCCGAGGAATGGGCGGCCAAGGGGGAGAAAATTATCCTCGTGCGTATCGAGACAAGCCCCGAGGATATCGGCGGGATGAACGAGGCCCAGGGTATCCTCACCGCTTTCGGCGGAATGACCAGCCACGCCGCTGTGGTTGCCCGCGGCATGGGCAAGTGCTGTATAGCCGGCTGCGGTGCGCTTGAAATCAACTACAAGGACAAGCTGTTCAAGGTCAACAATCTGACTGTCAAGGAAGGCGACTGGGTTTCGCTCGACGGCTCAGCCGGTGAGTTGATGCTGGGCCAGGTTCCCACTGTGGTGCCTGATCTGAGCGGCGATTTCACCCAAATCATGGAGTGGGCCGATGAAATCCGCAAGATCGGCGTGCGCACCAATGCCGACACTCCGCACGACAGCCAGGTTGCAGTGAATTTCGGCGCTGAAGGTATCGGTCTCACACGCACCGAGCACATGTTTTTCGAGGGCGACCGGATCAAGGCAATGCGCGAGATGATCCTCGCCGATGATATCGAGGGCCGCAAGAGGGCCCTGACCAAGCTCCTGCCCTACCAGAGGGACGATTTCTACGGGATTTTCAAGGTAATGGACGGCCGCCCGGTCACGATCCGCCTGCTCGATCCGCCTCTGCACGAGTTCCTGCCTCATGAAGAGAAAAATCAGGCCGAGATGGCCCGGGAGATGGGCGTCTCTGTAGAAAAAATCAAGGCCAAGGTCGGCTCCCTGCACGAGCTCAACCCGATGCTCGGACACCGCGGCTGTCGCCTAGGCACCACCTATCCGGAAATCTCCGAGATGCAGGCCAGGGCCATTTTCGAGGCTGCCTGCGAGCTTAAAAAGAAAGAAAATATCGAAAGCCACCCTGAGGTGATGGTCCCGCTGGTCGGTACAGTGGGTGAGTTCACAGACCAGAAAGCGGTGATCGACAAGGCCGCCGAGGCTGTGTTCTCCGAATACGGTTTCAAGATCGACTATATGGTCGGCACCATGATCGAGATCCCGCGGGCCTGTATCGTGGCCGATAAGATCGCTGAAACCGCCGAGTTCTTCTCTTTCGGCACCAACGACCTGACCCAGATGGGATTCGGCTACAGCCGCGACGACGCCGGCAAATTCCTGCATGAATACGTGGTAAAGGGCATTCTGCCTGAGGACCCGTTCCATGTACTGGACCAGGAGGGTATCGGCGAGCTGGTACAGATGGGTATCCAGCGCGGCCGCAGCACCCGGGCCGATCTCAAGGTCGGGATCTGCGGCGAGCACGGCGGCGAGCCCCAAAGCGTGGAGTTCTGCCACAGGGTGGGTATGAACTACGTGAGCTGCTCGCCTTACCGGGTGCCGGTTGCCCGCCTGGCTGCAGCCCACGCGGTGATCAAGGAACAAGGTAAAGCAGAGCTAAAGGATGTCTAGAAATTATAGTGGTTGTCAAAATAATTTTTCGATTGAGGTTGTTTTTTGTAGTCACCCATGTAGGGGCGGTTCGCGAACCGTCCCTACGGTCTGAATTTTCAAAAAAAAAGGATTTTTA
>JAUVUV010000081.1 GCA_030604975.1 Candidatus Glassiibacteriota bacterium
CACCACGGATAATAACCAGATCAATTTCGATCCCCCATTCGGATCGGCCGGAAACTATTCTTTCACTTTGACTGTCAAGGACGGTAAGGGCGGTGAAGCAAGCCAAACTTACAATTTCCGCGTATTAAGCGTCAACAGGCAGCCATATTTCGTACAGATCGAGCCTATCGAGAGTGAAACCGGCACACCGATCAGTTTCACCCTGGAAGCAATTGACCCTGATCCGAACGACGTTCTCACCTTCTCTGTGCTGGAAGTCTCCGGTGTGAGAGCCCTCCCACAGGGCGCCTCTTTCGACTCCACCACCGGGCAGTTCAACTGGACTCCGGCCACAGAGCAAGTCGGGCCGTTTAAAGCCGCTTTCGTGGTAACTGACAGCAAAGGAGCCAGAGACCACATAGCGGTTAATATCGTTGTCGGCCCCGGGGCCCTCCCGCCGAGTCTGGTTGTTGCCCCGGAGGACTCGCTGGGAGTTAACCAGGGCGAACTGGTAGAGTTTACAGTCACCGGCGAGACAAAAACTGACCGCCCGTTGAAATTTTATGCCAGGCACCTGCCGCGCAGAGCCAGTTTCGACAGTGAAACCAATACTTTCAGCTGGAAACCCGATTTCAAGCAGGAGGGCAATTACCGGCTGATCGTCGGAGTGGGTGACGGCAGCTTCCGCACTGAACAGAATGTAGTAATCACGGTAAACAAGGTACCCCAGATACCCATCCTCGATCCTCTCGAGGACCAGACCGTAACCGAAGGCAACCTTCTGCGTTTCCGGGTGTTAGGCCGTTATCCGGACGGCAGGCAGGTGGTGTTCGATCAACCCTCCGGTTTGCCGAACAATTCCCTGTTCAATGTGGTAACCGGCAATTTCCGCTTTCTGCCGGGTTACGACCAGGCAGGTACTTATAACCTGACTTTCAGTGTTACCGAGGATGATGGAACCACTTACCCCGTGTCCACCACGGTTACTGTAACTGATAATAACCGGCCGCCCAAGCTGGTAGAGCTGAATAACGTGAGCATTATCCTGGGCCAGAGCGTCAATTTCAATGTCAAGGCCCTGGACCCGGATCCCGGGGACGTGCTTACACTTGAAGCGGTTGCAATACCTCAGGGCGCTACATTCAACGCCACCTCGGACCCGCCCACATTCAGCTGGACCCCGTCAGCCGAGGGTTCATACCAGGCGACATTCAAAGTTACCGACGCCTCCGGGGCAAGCGACCGCAGGACTGTGTATATCATGGTAGGCACGCAGAACCTGCCTCCTGTGCTGGGTGAGATTGGAGACCTGACTATCAGCGAGGGCGACACCTTAAGCCTCTCGATTTCGGTCTCTGATCCGGAAAACGATCCGGTAACCATGTTTGTCAGCCCCGTTCCGGCAAACGCCACATTCGACAGCGACAACAATATCAATACCTTTTCCTTTCAGCCGTCATACGCCCAGGCAGGCATGTATTACCTGAAATTCGTCGCCAGTGACGGTGAACTCACGGATGAAAAGCCGGTGACGATCCAGGTACTCGATGTCCCTTTGCCACCTGTTATCTCCGTGTCGAAAGCCTGGTCTGTCCAGGAGGGAGATACGCTGGAGTTTACTGTGGATGTGCGTGACGCAGCCGGCGAGAAGGTGGATGTGATCTCAAGCACACTGCCCGAGGGCGCGACTCTGGAGTCTGCCAGCGGCGACTTCTTCTGGGTTCCCGATTTCGAGCAGGCCGGCACTTACTCGATCACTTTTATTGCCAGTGACGGTACTCAAACCGCGCAGCAGGACATTGTTATAGTGGTAGCCGATAAGAACAGGCCGCCGTCGATTTTCGAGATCGCGGACCAGGAGGTGGTCGAAGGCGAGATTATCAGCTTCGAGATCACCACCACGGACCCGGACGGCGACCATGTGACAATCGCTATCGACTCGACCGAAACACCGTACATCGAGTCAGTGGATATCCGCAACAACAGTGTGTTCGTGTTCAATACCACACTGCTGGACTCCACTCTTCAGATCCCCTCGGCTGTATTTATCATTACAGCCGACGACGGACGGGGAGGCACGGACAGATGAGCAATTGCGTTCAAGATCCTGCGCGAAAGCCAGGTCAACGTCCCCACGATCGAACCCGGAGGCGATCCTTTCAACCACAACTTCCCCGGCACCGGGCTTACGGTGGACATGACGAACGAGGGCGACGACCCGGTGAGCGGCGATGTGACCGGAAGCGAAGTCTCCGGCGCTCTGGACACCACACAGCAGAGCGGGCCGCAGCTCGCCGCTAACTACAGCTACCTGGCCAGGTCAAAAGACAAGGTCACCGTGCTGCCGTTTCTTGCCGGCGACGATGGAAACAGCGGGGATTTCTACGGTATCCGCCGCGGCTGGGGGGTCGATCTTTCCAGCAGCCTGGTAAATAGCCTGGAGGGACTGAAATTCAACCTTACCTTCCAATACGAGGACAGGGACATCCCGGCCAGGGATATACCCGAGTTTACCGAAGCGGCTATCTCGGTTTTCGGATTCAGCCTGCAGGGCGAGTTCATCCAACTGGCCACGCTGCTCGACACCGTGGCCAACACAGCCACAGCCGAGGTCGATCTCACCCTCTACACCGATTTTACTCTCGGCGTAATCCTCGATCTGGCCGAGCCGGTTATTTCCGGCACCTGGCAGCTTATTAACACCACAGACGAACTCGGGCCGTACACTGTTTTCACAACGATCGTGGATAACGTGCTCATACGCTCGGCCTTACTCTACTATAAGATTGAAGGCCAGAGCTTCCAGTCTGTTGCGATGACACCGGACACGCTGATGGTCAACGGTTTCAATGGATCGATTCCCGGCCAGAAGGAAGGAAACACCATCCTTTACTACATCGAGGCCGGAGATTCACTTCTCACGGTGACCGATCCTGTGGGTGCGCCGCAGATCGCTTATGGTTTCACCATATTGCTTGACGGTGTTGAGTCGATAAGGCCGGGGGATGTGGACAATGACGGCCAGGTAGATATTTTCGACCTGCTCGGCCTGCTCAAAGTCCTGGGAGGAACACAGCAGGCAACAAGCGGCGCAGATACTAACGAGGACGGCAGGGTAGATATTTTCGACCTGCTGGAGTTGCTCAAGCAACTCGCTCAGTAGAATTGCCTGTACCAGAAGAGCAATAACTAAAAAGGGATGGCCGCCGTAGTAAATAGGGCGGCCATCCCTTTTTCAGGTAAATAATCTCGTTCTTTTTACAGCTTTTTAGACCTTACGCCGTCCTCGGGCTGGGTTACGAAAAATTCAGGCCTGATTCCCGTACTTTTTCTGTACATGCTGCCCACTTTCTGCTTGAACTCCTCCACCCGGTTTTTCATCACCAGGTTTATCGTACAGCCCCCGAAACCCGCTCCTGTCATCCTGGCACCGAGCACTCCGGGCACCATCCGGGCCAGGTCAACAAGCAGATCGAGTTCCTTGCAACTGACCTCGTAGTCGTTCTTGCAGCTTTCGTGGCTCAGGTTCATCAACTCCCCGAACAGGGCCATATCGGGCTTTTTAAGCGCTTCCACTGCGCGCAGAACTCTTTTATTCTCGGTGATCACGTGCCGGCATCTGCGAAAGATTACCGGGTCCAGTTTCTCCCGGTTGATAATCAGCAAGTCCTCTTCCACGTCTCTCAGGCTGCGCAGGGACTTGTTGATCGAGGAAAAAAACAGCCTTCCGCGCGCACACTGTTTCTGCCTCTGATGGTATTCTGTGGCCCCCAGGCCGCGTTCCACCCCGCTGTCTGCAATAACGAAAACCAGCTCATCGGCCGGAATCGGAACAGCTTCGTAATCCAGGCTGCGGCAATCAAGGAACAGGCCGTGTCCCCGGCGTCCCATGCGGATAGAAAACTGATCCATGATCCCACAGTTTACACCGACAAAATGGTTCTCTGCCCGCCGGCAGAGTTTTATCTGCTCCCAGGCTTCAAGGCTGAATCCGAAAAGGGCCGAACAGGCCTCACTCACAGCCATCTCGAGCGATGCCGAACTACTCAGGCCACTGGCGATAGGGATATCTCCCCCGATCACCGCATCAAAGCCCTCCACCGGGTAGTCTCGCTCCATCAACTCCTTGGCCACACCCTTGACATAATCTGACCAGTGACGGCTGCGTTTCAACTTATCAAGGCTGAACTCGCTCTGCTCGTTATAGGTGGTGGAATATACTCTGACCTGCCGTTTACCGTTCTTTGCAGCAACCAGAAGAGTGCTGCAATTTATCGCCGCCGGGAAGACAAAACCCCTGTTATAGTCCGTATGCTCCCCGATAATATTGACTCGAGCCGGCGATTTAATCGCGTACTCCGGATTCCGGCTGAACAGCTCAGCGAATTTCCCGATTTCGGCATTATATTCTTTGAGTCGCTTCATTCCGCCTGTAAACCTGAACAATGATTGTTCTAAAACAGCGTACTTCCTTCACCAGGCATCCCACTTGAAAATACGCCTCAAACTAAAATTTTAAAATAGATAAATTCGCCCCCAAAATCACCCTTTACATCGGCAGGGGAATATTTAATCTTCTCTACCGGTTTTCCGAATCCAACCGACAGCCTGCGATAAAAAAACCCTTTCCCAACCATGTTCGGGAAAGGGCGTAATATATAGATCTTCTCCCTTTTAGCCTTTAAGAGGCAAATCTCATCTAATGAAACGGTAAAATCGTATTTTTAAAAGAAGATATAAAGTAAAAGCAGCAGCTCGATTGAAAAAAGAAACCCTGCTCCGGTTACCATTTCCATGAACCGCCAAAGTGCTTTTTTACGCAACATCTCGTGTTTCTCCCTGGATATATTTTCAAGCTTCATATATCTTTTCAATCTATCGTTAAGGCATTATCCATGCCAGGAGCCAACATATAACTACTCCGCTGAAAACCATGGATATATGGTTATCTATCGTACGGCTTACCTGAAATCCGGTTTTTAAGGCAGGAAATAATTGCCGTATAGGCTGATTTTTTCAGGATCGTGCGATACTGGGGCTTGACAAGTTTATTCACTGACAGTACAATAACGCTGAAATGCGCTCTGGGCGACCCGAATGGCTCCACATATGCATACTCAGGATTAACTCATGGTCGAAATCGTCTTACTGCTCTTTTTCCTTGCAGTGCTTGCCTATTTCGGAATTTCCTTTTTTAACAGCTATAGAAGGGAGAAGCTCAAAAAAAAGCTGGAGAATTATCAAAGGATGCTGGAGCAAGCTCGCCAGAGCCGCCTTAGTTATATCAGGACCCTGGAAAAGGCCGAAAACGTCACGCCCCAGATTGAGGCAATTGAGAGTGAATTGGCCTCGATGAAATCCAAGTTAAAAAAATTCCGTCTTGACTTTAGAAGTCAGCTTCGGGAACTGCGCCGGTTATCTTTCAGCGACCCCGACTTCAATTCCGATTTGGAAATGATTGAGCAGAAAAAAGTCGCCTTTACCTCAACCTGGAAAGCTGCTGACTCACTTAAAAGCCCTTACAATGCAAAGCTCGAAGAAGTAAGAACTTTGCACAAATCATTCTCTATTCTTTCGAATGAATCCAGGGAAAAAACCGAACTATGGCATAAGGACAAGAGGATTGTGATGAAAATGTACGACGAACTCAGGTCAGAGGTGAAAATCAGCAATCCGAGAAAAGTGCTTCTGAGGAGTGCGAAGGAATAGCGCCCTTTTCGTGCAGTCCAAGAAAATGAGTCCTTTTTAACCCATTGGAAATATTAATCCCGGCAGCCTGAGCGAAAGGAGGCTACCGGGATAATTGTTTAATCCTGTTAACTTTCTCCTTTTTCAAGTTCCGATGCCAGCCAAGAGCAGGGTCAGCACGATTACGAGAATCGTGCCGAAAATCCCCAGCAGAAAACCGTAAGTGTCCTCTTTGGTCCACCTGGTAAATTCAAACTGGGAGTTGGGGAAGACCTTCACGTGGTCGAAACGGGTGGGGTTGGCATAGGAAAGTTCAACCTCTCTTCTGTCCTTTTCAGGGTCCGGATTCACCGGCGTTTTCATCTTGGCGTAGAAACGGTCGAGAGCTGTTCTGTTCACCGGACTGGTAAACAGGGAAAAAATCACCATCAACAGAATCGGCAGGATGATGCGGAAAGGCAGCCTGAGTGTCTCGATCATCGGGTTTGGTAAAGATGCCAGGTCGACTCCAATCCAACTCAGGAAAACCATTTCGATATTGAAAAAGCCCTGGCCGCTCCGGCTTCCGTCATTCTGAAGCTTTATCCCCTTGGTCCAGTAGATCGACTTGGCAGGCGGCTTGGTGGTGATTTCTATCGGTTCACCCAGCGCCAATGGTTTCGGCAGGGGTGTTTCGGCCAGTCCGGCCACGTCCAGCTCTTTCCACCCTTCGATCTCCTGCTGCCTGCGCAAGACGTCGAATTCTTTCGCTTCATACCTGCGGATAACCTCTTTGGCCCGGGTTGTCGCCAGGTATTTTTCATTTGTGCGCATGGAGGGATGAACCACGGGGAACAGAATCGGGATGATAAAAAAGAGCAGGGCGGTGCTGATAATCGACACCCAGGCCGCAGAGGCACTTGCACGCCGCCAGAACATCGCCACCCAGACTGTGGCTGCAAAGATCACCGGCAGTTCCCAGGCCACTTTCAACTGGTCGAAGACATCATAGTAGTAGATCGAGAAAAACACTCCACCGGTAATCACCAGGGCGCTGCAGATCCGCCCTATAAAAACATAGTGTCCCTCCTGACGCTCAGGGCCGATCCACCTGTAGAGATTACGCACCAGCAGGCTGCTCGCCACCAGGATGTAGCAGCTGGCACTGGACATCAGAGCGGCCATCAGGGCAGCAATCATCAGGCCCACCAGCCCCCATCCCACAGGGCCCAGAAGGTCAAGCGTGGCATAGCCCCAGACCAGGTCTGGGTCTGCTATCTCGCCGGCATAGAGAGTCAGGGCAATTAATCCGGTCAGGGTCCAGGCGATTGTGAGAAAGCGCTTGATAAAATTTCCTACCATTATCCCCACCCTGGCGCTCAGTTCATCGCGGGCAGACCCGCCGCCGACAACTATCATATGCGGCTGAACCACGATACCAACCAGGTTTATGGTGGTAACGGCCAGTAAGTAATACCAGGTGAAATCACTCGCATAAGCCGAGCCCAGTATGTCGAAAAACTCCTCCGGTACTCTCTGGTGCATAACTCTGAATCCGTCTATCATTCCCGCACCTCCGAAACGGGCGCTGATCTGGTACAGACCGAACGGGATGAGGATAAACGAAAGAAGGATAATAAATATCCCCTGGATGAAATCGCTCAGATAGGCTGCTGTCAACCCACCTGCCCAACTATAAATAAGAACTACAAGGCTGATAAAGACAATTACCATCGGCCCGCTCAGATAGCTGTACTTCCCGCGCGGCTCTAGTTCTCTCAGTTCCGCAAGTTCCTGCTTTTCCGCCTCCGCAAGCAGCTTATAATCCCTGCTCTCGAGTTCTTTCATCCGGGTAAACATCCCCAGTTCCCGGCTCTCTTCAACTGTTAGTTCCTGGGCCGGTTTGGGAGTCAGGGCAACAATGGTTTTTGAGGCCGCGGAAAAACCGACCGAAAGCCAGACAATAAAGAAAAAAAGGCCGAATATTGCATAAATTCCCGCCATTGAACGGCTCTGGTAGCGTTCCTCGAAAAAATCGCCCAGTGTCATCATCCGGTAACGCCGATACCACAGGCCGATAAACCAGTAAAAGGGAGTACAGAAAAGGTAGTTAAGCACTGTCCAGATTCCGGACAACCCGCCGACAAAAGTGTTGCGGGCGGTTCCTACCGGGCTGTCTGTCGAGGTGCCCGAGCCGAACATGGCAAAAACCTGCAGGAGTTTGCCGAAAGCCCGACCACCCATGAAAAAATCCTCCTGGCTCTTGATCCTTTTCATCGCCCAGTAGCCGATTCCAATCATCACTCCGATATACAGCACGATTACTATCAGGTCGGCTTGCGTGAGTCCGAACATAACACCTTCCTTTCGAGGGGCTAATCGTGGGGAGTGTTAGATCAAGGGTAATATCAAGCTTTTGCTGCAACCCAAAATAAAAGTTACTCTGGTAAGTGTCAA
>JAUVUV010000212.1 GCA_030604975.1 Candidatus Glassiibacteriota bacterium
CGCTCAACCTCGGATTGGGCTCGGCTGTGCTGTTTTACGAAATCCGGAGACGCGATAGAAAGATCAGCCGCGAACTGCCGGTATTTATTGGGACATGTCTGTGTTATTTTCTGCTGGTCTTGTTACCCGGCAACCAGGTGCGTGAATTCACGATGAAAGACAAGAAATACACAAGTTTGACCTTTTACCGGGAAGGGCTTTCCGGAACTGTATCGGTGGTAAAAGATAAAATCAACGGGATAAAAACCCTGTCGATCAACTCGATCAGTGAAGTACATAACAGCTTTACCGGGATGCAGACATTCAAGATGCTGGGCCACATGCCGCTGTTCCTTCACCAGGGAGAGCCGAAAAGCGTGCTGATGGTTACATTCGGCGCGGGAATAGCAAGCGGTGCGGTTGCGGTTAATCCAATAGAGAATCTCGATGTTATCGAGCTGGAACCCTCGGTCGTTGAGGCTTCAGAGGAATTCAGGGATGAGAATCGGGGGGTTGTCGACGATCCACGGATTCGGATCCATCTGGACGACGGCCGCTACTACCTGGCAACCACGGATAAAATTTTTAACGTGATAATCTCGGATGCCACGAACCCTGCCTCCTCCGATAGCTGGCTGCTCTACACGCTAGAGTTCTACAGGCTCTGCCGGGAAAAACTCGCAGCCGGCGGGGTGATGGCCCAGTGGCTGCCACTGCACTCTGGCTCGCCTGAAACTTATTGTACAATTGTAAAAACCTTCCAGAAAGTCTTTCCGCATACGAGTATCTGGTATATCAAGGATTACACGATGCTTATCGGCTTGCCCCAGCCGCTTGGCATTTCTTATCCCGAACTGGTTGAAAAGCTTTCGAATGAAAGTATCAGAGCTGATCTCGCTCCTTATTGCCTGGACAATTCTCTTGAGCTGCTCGATTGTTTCCTGATGGGTGAGCGTGCAGCCCGCCGGATGACAGAAGATGCACGGGTAAGCACGGATGACTTACCGCTCTACCAGTTGGAATCCGCTGAATTGGCTCAAACCCGCAAAATTCTCCGGATGCTCGGCAAACACAGGGAGCGCCTTTTCCCGTATCTCCGGGGTGTGGAAGGCCCGGGGGCGCAGGCTTTACGGGACAGCCTGGAACGTTATTTTCACTCACAGGGGTACCTGCTGCGCAGAGATTTCCTCAGCGCGGCCAGGGTTAATCCCGCAAGTTGCAAATACAGAAAGTACTATCAGGAATATGAGGAGCAAGTGGCCTATCTCGAAACCCTTGCCCAAATCGTTCAGGACAATTACCGCATCCAGACACGGGTCGGGATAGCGCTTGTCGAGCACCAGGAGTTTACCAAGGCAAGAAAGGTTTTCACACGGCTGGATTCCCTAAGCCCCAATGATCCGGCAATCTATAACACTCTTGGAAACATCGATTTCACTCTGGGCGACTATATAAGATCGGCACGGAACTACAGAAAGGCTCTTGAACTGGGCAGGAGGGATCAGGATTTGCTGATCAACCTCGGACTGGCGCTTCTCGGTACCGGAAGGAACGAGGAAGGTTTAAAGCACCTGCTCGAGGCTGTGCAACTGGACAGCACAAGCACTGATGCTCTATACTACCTGGGCCTTGGTTATAACCGGCTGAGGAAAACCGACAAGGAGGCTGCCTGCTACCAGAAAGCCCTCCAACTGGACCCGGATTACCTGGAGGCTCTGATCAACCTCGGAATGCTTTATATCAAGCAGGGGAAACTGAGCGAGGCAGAACAGTTGTTTGTCAGGGCTATTGAACTCAACCCGGCAAGGCCACTTGCCTGGGAGGGACTGGGCAAAATCCTCTACGCTCAGGGACGCTTCGCCCGGGCCAGGGATGCCTTTCTGAACGTGCTGAAACAGGATCCCGGCAACGAACTTGCCGGAAAATACCTGGAAAGAATCAAGGCAGCTCTACCGGCCAATTAAACCTCATTATTACTCCAACCCTATTACAATATCCACTCACCCGTCTTAATCATTAGGCCGTTTCTTCATACTTTGCCGAGAGGGTATGTTGTTTTGGCCGGAGCGTGAAATATCATTCTCCCCAGCGCCACTGTTCAGACCAGTTCTCCAGGCCCTCGAACTCTCCTGGCAGGCCTGTTGCCGGCCCGTAGAAAACGCTGCCGCCAAAACTGGTCAGGTAGAGCATTCCGGCATGATGGGGATCAAATATCGGGCGGTGGCCCCATTTGAAATTGTAACCTATAAGCCGGTACCAGGTCTCTCCGCGATTGTCGCTCCGGAACGCTCCGCTGTCGAAAGTGTTGATAATAACTGTTGCGGGGCTATCAGGGTCCACAGCCGCTGCATACACATGAGCATTTTCGCGAAAGACCTGTTCCCAGGTTGTGCCGCTGTCAGTGGTGCGGTAAAGGCCGCCGTTGCGCTCGCGCCGGGGCTCAACCGACCTGTCGGTCCAGGGCCAGCAGCTGAGGTACATGATCTGCGAATTCGACGGATCCACTGCAAGGTCGTTAGGGCCGCTCACCCCCTCGGGCAAAGGTATTTCCTCCCAGGACCCCGCTTCGTTGTCACTGCGGTACAGGGCCCCGGGGATCACGTCTCTTTCCGTGCCGTTGCGCACCACCACCAGGAACAGGGTACCCTCCGGGGTACGCGTGATCCGCCAGGCGCTTCGGTTGTCCCCCAGGCCGGCGGAAGCCTCCTCCCATTTTTGTCCGCTGTTTACCGACTTGTAAACCCCCTGGCCGAAAGCGCAGACATATAAGGTCCGGTTGTCCACCGGGCTTTGCGGGTCGACCAGGATATGGGTGTAGGATGCGTTTCCCGGCGCGCCGAAGTTCGTGCCCCGCCACGTGCGCCCGCCGTCAGTGCTCACTGCCGGAATACCCCTGGCGTTGGGCCAGTTCTCGTTGAACATTTTCATGCGTGGAAGATCGTGCCAGTTGCTCCAGACCGACCAGATCCGCTCCTCCACCTCGGGATCGAATTCGAGCCAGTAACAGGTGTTCCTCACGCTGCCTGTAATCCCGTTTATCGCATGTACCCAGCTTTCACCGCCGTCATAGGACTGGAACAGGCCGATATCCGTGTAGGTGATGAAAACATGAAGGCTGTCGAACGGGTCGAAATGCACCCCGTAGCAGGTGGTGACATCAAGGCCCCGGCTGGAGTAGGCGCCATTGCCCATATCGTTGCTGTAAACCGTCTGCCATGTCGCACCGCCGTCGATAGTGCGGTAACTCCGTCCGCTGGAAGCGAAACACACATCGGGATCGGTGGGGCAGACTCCCAGGCCGTGCGGCCTCCCACTGTACCCGTGCCCGTAATTGCGCGTATGCCAGGAATCAGTGAAGTTTTTTGTTATAATAGAACTCCAGTCTTCACAAAAAACCCAGTTCCAGGTATCCCCGCTGTCCCTGGTTTTGAAAATACCCTGCCTGTTCACAGGAAAGGACTCGCAGGACAGATAGGCCACCTCCGGCTGGTTCTGGCAAGCTGCAATAAGGTTGTAAGCTGGCACCTCGGTTGGATCTGTCAGGCTGCTGTGGATTGAAACCCAGCTGGCGCCACCGTCTGTTGAGCGATAGGGCCCGCCGACAAAATCACTCCCCGCCTGTCTCAGCTCAGTCAGCAGGTAGACAATCGCCCCCTCGCTGCCCTTTCCGCCGTCTGAATCGAGCACGGGTGTGTCCGGCAGTTCCAGGTGAGTGGTGTCGCCGGTGGTCTCTGAAATGCGCACGCAGGCTTCATCAGTCACAACCGTGACCTCATCGGGCGTGTTCCACCAACTGCCCGGGAAAATAGCTATTACGTCGTTTCCCGGCACGCCTGATAAAACGCGCCAGTTAGCTCCCCGGTCATCTGAAACCATGACCTTGGCAGGGCCGTTCCACCAGCGCCCCAGGCCGATGTATAGATGGTTTCCATCCGCCGGATCGACCCGAATTTTGTCGATCCAGGTTTCAGGCACCCGGCCCTCGCCGGTTTCAAACCACTGCTCGGCGTGGTCTCCCACCATGTGCTCGGCTAGTACGTCTGCAGGGGCGGGATAGACCAGGTGCCAGCCCGCGCCGCCGTCCTCACTGCGCCAGAGGCCTGTATTGGCCGCGTACACCGTGCCCTCACTCGTGGGGTCGAACTCGAAATCGGCCACCCTGGTGCGCAGGTTGAACATCTTCCAGGTGGCCCCGTCATCGAAAGTCACGTATGCGCCGGTCATGTCGCAGACCAGGAGAATATGGCCCGGATCGAATGGATCGACGGTGGGGATGAACATGGCCCCGCCGCCCCCTGGTCCCAGCACCCGCCACTCGCTTGCCGCCGGCTCCACAGGATGAAGGTTCCCGTTCACGATACAGATAAGCAGCGCTATTGCATCCACTACATTGAATGAGCCGTCACCGTTATAGTCGGCCCTGGCTTCCGAGGGATTTTCCCTGCCGAGGCGCAGCAGGGCCAGCACGTCGCTGATTTCCACCGCGCCGTTGCCGTCCACGTCCTCTTTATACCTGTAGACGGAGCCTGTGTCTTGAGCCAGGGCAGGCGATAAAAGGGCTGTGAATATAAATGCGCCAAAAATGCAGAAAACGAGTCTGGACAATATTGAAAGCCGGTTACAGCGCATGTATCAGTCTCCCGGATCTGAGAGCTGGTAGAAATTCAGGCAAGAAAAGGAACAAGAGAAAATATAGTAAAATGGGGAAGAATCGGCAAACAGTAGGATTCAGGTGTGAGGCTGGCAGTTGTTATTTCTGGTGGATAAAGCCTGAAAAAAAAGGAGTCAAAACTAGCCCGGATTATTCACAAATTATTCAAATCCTGTAGGGGCGGACCCATGTGTCCGCCTGGCTGTTGAAATATCTATCTAGTAAATGGGCGCACTACGGTTTTTATGAATAATCCAAGTTTAG
>JAUVUV010000499.1 GCA_030604975.1 Candidatus Glassiibacteriota bacterium
AAATCTGCAAGTTCTGTATAACCGCGCCACAGATTTATGGATGTGGCTGCTGGAAAACCGGTATTCATATGTTCGAGAGAACAATTGCATACGCTTTGAGTTTTTATAAGCGACGCATTGCGCCACTGATCGTTTTTTTCAGTTGGTCGGAGACAAGACTGATCCTGGTAGTCGCCGTTGTTATCGGGCTGTTGGGCGGCATGGGCGCAGTGGTTTTCCGCTGGCTGATCGGCGGCCTGAGGGAAATATTTTTTGGCCCCGGCGAAAACCTTCTGGAACTTGCCTGGAACCTTCCCTGGTGGCAACGGGTCATAATCCCCACCGTGGGCGGACTGGTGCTTGCCCCGTTTATCAAGTACTTTTCCAGAGAGACCAAGGGACATGGAGTTCCGGAGGTCATGGAGTCTCTGGTCATGCGCGCCGGGCGGATAAACCCGCGGACCATGGTCACCCGGGCGCTTGCCTCGGCAATCACTATCGCCAGCGGCGGGTCAGTGGGAAGAGAGGGCCCGATCGTCCAGATCGGCTCGGCTCTGGGCTCAACTGTCGGCCAGTTCCTCAAGGCTTCTGAAAGTAGAATGAGAACCCTGGTTGGCTGCGGAGCTGCTGCCGGCATAGCAGCCACTTTCAATGCTCCGCTTGGTGGCGCCCTGTTCGCCGTGGAGGTGATCCTTGGAGATTTCGGCCTGGCCCAGGTTACCCCGATAATTATCAGCAGTGTCTCAGCAACCGTTGTTTCCAGGCATTTCCTGGGAAACTACCCTGCATTCATGGTTCCCCCCACCTCCCTTGTCAGTTACTATGAGCTTTTTTTCTACGCCGCCCTGGGTCTGTGCGCCGGGGTGCTCGCCTGGCTTTTCGTCAAAGTGCTTTACGGCAGCGAGGACCTTTTCGAGCGCATCCACCTGCCGGTCTGGTTCAGACCGACTATCGGCGGCCTTTTGGTCGGGATCATCGCGGTCCGGTTTCCGCATGTTTACGGAACGGGTTACGAGACGATAAATCTGGCTCTTAACGCCCAGTTCCCGATAGTTATTCTGTTCACCCTGGCCTTTGTGAAGCTATTGGCTACCTCGATCACTATCGGCAGCGGTGGCTCTGGGGGCGTGTTCGCACCGGCGCTTTTCCAGGGGGCAATGCTCGGCGGCTTTATCGGCGCGCTTTTCAACCTCGCTTTCCCGGAGCTTACCGGCTCCTATGGTTCCTACGCGCTGGCCGGTATGGGAGCGATGATCGCTGGCACCATGCACGCGCCAATTACGGTAATCCTGGTTATTTTCGAATTGACCAGCGACTATACGATCATCCTGCCTGTGATGACCTGCAGTATTCTCAGCACCCTCACCGCTTACAAATTGCTCGGCGGGCAGTCGATCTATACCCGCAAGCTGCTCAGGGAAGGGATCGACATCTATCGCGGCAAAAATCTCAATATACTGCGCGGACTGAAAGTGGGCGATGTAATGGTGCGGGACCCGGAAACGGTCAGCGAAAACACACCACTAAGCAGCCTGATACGCAAAGCGCTTACCAACCCGCATTCCAGTTTTATCCTAGTCGATTCAGAAGGCCGGATGACAGGGTTGATCCCGTTGCAGAAAATACTCGAAGTGATGCGGGATGAATACCTGCACGATATCCTGGTGGCCCAGGACATAGCCTCTTTCGAGTACCCGGTACTCAACGTGGACGAATCTCTCGACGATGTGATCCGCAAATTCGGCGAATCAGAGATCGAGGAGGTTCCGGTTGTCGATCCGGCAAATGCCCGGGTCCCGATAGGGGTTCTTCGACACAACGATGTAATTCAGGCATACCGCAACGCGGTAATCAGGCAGGATGTAGGCGGTTTCGTGGCGGACCGACTTGTCCACCACGACCAATCCATAAAGGATGTGGAGCTGCTGGATGGCTACCGGATGATCGAAATCGAGGCTCCGAGACAGTTTTTCGGCAAAACTATCCGCGAGTTGAGAATCAGCGAGATTTACGGTGTGCAGGTGATACTGATCCAGAAGCCTGTCAGAGCTGAAGGCTCGGATGAGATGGCAGTGGAACAGATGAATTTCGTACCCCGGGGCAATGATGTTATCGAACCCGGCGACTGGCTGGTTCTTGTGGGTAAAACCGACAGCCTGAACAGGTTTCCCAAACCTTAACGTAAGTTATCGCTAATTATCCTGTTCGTGCAACTTCTTCCCTGAATGGTAAATTTATACATAGCGTCAATAGTGTCCGGGGAAATTACATTGGAATCTTTGTGGCATGATCATGTTCTCAATTTGCAGCGAGCAGGGGAGATAGAGATTAAATTGTAGCCTTAGTTGTCCCTGTTGAGAGATTGAAATCTTTCGATAATCTTTCA
>JAUVUV010000457.1 GCA_030604975.1 Candidatus Glassiibacteriota bacterium
CTTTGCCTTCTCACGCAGGGGCGTCCGCCAGATGTCTATCCGGACGCACACCTATCGTCTTCCGACCACGTTGAAGATCTCGATGATGTACAATATCTTTGCCAGCGAGAAGGCGAACTGGCTGGTCGCAGGTGAGCTGTGGCGTAACAACAACTTGCCGATCAGCTATACAGCCGGGAGCGAGTTGACCTACACCTTCAACCCGACTGTCTCAGCCTCGCTGCGTGGCGGCTGGAAAATCCAGACGGACGAGTACACCGAGGCCCAGGATATGATGTTAATTGCTTACGAAGGAGAAGACCCGACTTTCCGCGGCCTCAGTATCGGAGGTGGAATCAAGCGTAGTTTCGCAGGGCGGTTTATCGAGTTCAGCTATGCCTACCGCAACAAGGGAAGGCTGTCTGCGGACAGCTTCTTTACCATGACCTTCGGCTTCTAAAGCCGGGCATGGCTGGCAGCAGTGAAAATCCCGGTCCCTGTGATGGGGGCCGGGATTTTTTTTGTATGCCGAACAGGTATTCAAAGCCGGGTGCAGCAGATTGATCCGGGCAGTATTTATTGATTGTCGGGAGGATGATGTTTATACTATTTTAAATAGTTTTTTCGGGTTCTGAAAAACCATCTTTACTGATGGAGGGGCCTCAATGAAACAGCTTTTATGGCCAATTATGCTCATCGCTTCAGTGCTGCCCATGTATGGTGAGGCGCCGTATAACGCTATGGGTGAGATGGCCGGGGAAGTCGGGCCGCATTCGGTGATCTTGCAAACCCGTTTGACCACCCCGGCAACTCGCGACACTGCCGGAGCAATGCAGGGAGCCGGGGGCTGGGTTCGTTTCGAAATATCATCCGTGGACGATTTCAGCCAGGCCAGATTTACCGCATGGCGCCAGGCGCTTGAAGAGAACGATTTCATTGTCAGGGAGCACGTGTCCGGACTGGCTGCAGACACGCAGTATTTTTACCGGGTGCATATCGGTGAGTCGGCTGGACTGAGCCAGCAAGTAGGACCCAGGCGTTCTTTTCGCACGGCTCCGGAACCGTGGATGAAGCGCGATGTGTCATTCACCGTGGTTACAAGCCATAAATACAGTGCTGTCGACCACCCGGACGGTTTTAATTCATATGAGGCGATGATTCGTCTAAGGCCCGATTTCATCGTCCCCACCGGCGATAATGTATATTACGATTCCGACATTCCACCCGGGGTTGATCTGGCCAGCTGCCGCCACCAATGGCATCGGATGTATTCTTTACCCCGTCTGGTCGCCTTTTACGGCCAGGTGCCGGCCTACTGGGAAAAAGATGACCACGATTACCGGTTCGATGATGCCGATCCTTATATGCCCGCTCGTAAGGTTGGTTCCCCGGATGATGAACTTGGCCGGAGCGTTTTTCTGGAGCAAGTGCCGGTCAGAGAGAAGACTTACCGGACTGTCCGCTGGGGTAGCGCATTACAAATCTGGCTTACCGAAGGCAGGGATTTCCGTTCCCCTAACGCCATGCCTGATGGCTCAGGGAAAACAATGTGGGGGGTGGAGCAGAGAAGGTGGCTAAAGAAGACGATCCTCGAAAGCAACGCCATGTTCAAGGTACTGGTCTCACCCACGCCGTTGCTCGGACCGGACAGGGCGAATAAAAAGGATAATCACGCCAATCGCCTGGTTTTTTTCACCGAGGGGCAGAACTTTTTGAAATGGCTGGCCGGGAAAAAGGTGCGCAACTTCTACATTGCCTGCGGGGACCGTCACTGGAAATACCACTCGGTTCACAAGGAAACTGGATACGAGGAGTTCTGCTCGGGCTCGCTCGGTGATGGTTCCGCCGTGAAAAACCCTGACTATTTCGATCCGGTGGTGGAAAGAAAGTTCTACCTGGGCAACGGAGGATTCCTGCTCGTCCGTGTCCAGGTCCAAAGAGTGACAGAGCCTGCAATCACGTTCGATCTATGTGAAAAGCACGGCAGAGTTGCTTATTCTGTGCGCCGGCCTTACGTGGCTCAATGAGAAACTCTACCTGTTCAATTCCTTGATCATCAAATTCCGGAAAGAAACCTTGCTGCCTTTGCCCCAGCTTTTGCCAGGGTGCACCTGGATTCCCACGGGCCCGGCCCTGGGAAAGCGCGGCCTTCCGTCTACAGGTGTATCCTGATAGTCCATGACTTTATTATCTCTGATCCAGACCTGGATCCTGGGGATTGCCCCCTCGATCCGGACTCTTACCGGGTTGTATTCGTTCGGGTCCCACCAGGTGATTCCCTCATAGCAGTGCTGGAAAAATCCTCCACCTGTGGGGAAAGGGCCGTAGATTGCCCCGATTTCTCCGGTGGGGCGATAGTCTATCGTGACCTGGAAATGCTCTCTCACGGAGGGAATTCGAAGGAAAAGTCCGGTATCGAGAGGATAGGTGGTCATCACCTCGGCGTAAAGCTCGTAGTCTGAATAGTGCTTGTCCGTGACCAGCAGGCCGCCATGGCCTTCCGGGTACTGGTCACCGACTATCACTCCATCGATCACTCGCCAGGCGCCGCCCTCGGTTAACTTGTGCCAACCACTGAGCGATTTCCCATCGAAAATCGGCACGAAACCGGAGAGATCGGTTTTGGCCTCGGCAGCTGAAAGATCGGCAACCACCAGAGAGTACATCAGAAAAACGGATATACAGAACTGGAAACACCTGGTCATTGAAAGCCTCCGGGAGAGAATGAAAGTAAGTTTCACTGGAAAAGATGAACTTTAAAACCGGAATATGTATCGAGAC
>JAUVUV010000219.1 GCA_030604975.1 Candidatus Glassiibacteriota bacterium
CCGCCCAGGGACATGATATTGGCGTTAATTCCGAGCCAGTACATAACGATATAGGCGATAAGGATCCCGGCTGGCAGGGTGAAGATCGCCACGAAGGCGGAGCGGAAATGGCCTAAAAAGATGATACAGACTAAAGCGACAATAATTAATTCTTCAGTGAGCTTTACTTTAAGAAAGGTGATGGCGCGGCGAATCAAGGCCGACCTGTCATAGGCGATTGTTATCTCGATCCCGGGCGGCAATCCGGCTTTTATTTCATCCAGCTTCTTTTTGACATTGTCGATAACTGTCAGGGCGTTCTCTCCGTAGCGCATGATCACGATCCCGCCGACGATTTCCCCCTCGCCGTTCCATTCCGCAATCCCGCGGCGCAACTCCGGCCCGTACTGAACCGTGGCGATATCCTTAATCAGCACTGGAGTACCTTTAGCATCGACCGCTACGGCAACATTGCGTAAATCCTCCAGATTCTTGATATAACCCAGGCCGCGTACCATATATTCGGTTTCCGCCATTTCCAGCAGGCGGCCGCCTACATCATTATTCGAGCGCTGGATCGCCATTTTTACCTTGTTGAGCGGGATGTCATAAGCGATCAGCTTATTCGGGTCGACAGTTACCTGATACTGCTTGACAAACCCACCGATGGATGCTACCTCTGCTACGCCTTGAACAGAGGTAAGCTCGTAGCGCAGATACCAGTCCTGTATACTGCGCAGCTGCGCCAGGTCGTAACCTTCTCCCTCGAGCACGTATTCAAAGATCCAGCCGACCCCGGTAGCATCAGGCCCCAGAGTGGGCGTAACCCCCTTGGGAAGCCGCCCGGCAACGTAGTTCAGGTACTCGAGCACCCTGGAGCGGGCCCAGTACATGTCAGTGCCGTCCTCGAAGATAATGTAGACAAACGAAAAGCCGAAAAAAGAATACCCGCGCACCACTTTCGAGTAGGGGACAGCCAGCATTTGAGTTGTCAGGGGATAGGTCACCTGGTCCTCAACGATCTGGGGTGCCTGGCCCGGGTATTCGGTAAAGATGATTACCTGGACATCCGAAAGGTCCGGTATCGCATCCAGCGGGGTGTTGATGAGCGCATAGATTCCCCAAAATATGGCAATAACAGCGCCCAGGACGACAATCAATTTGTTTTTTATTGAGGCTTCGATAATTTTTTCAAGCATAGCGGTAGTCTCCTCACAAAGGAGTCAGAATGTTCCTGTTAATGTTAATGGCCAGGTGGCATGGCTTACGGAGAGGTTTCCCCTGCTTTCTGTTTGGCCAGCATTTTCAGGATCGCTTCTTTGAGCCGGCTTTCCGAATCGATTAGAAACTGGGCCGAGGTGACCACGCGATCCCCGCTTTTCAGGCCGGAGATTACCTGATAATGGTTATCAGCTTCAACTCCCAGGGTGACTCCCCTTGGCTCGAAAATCCCGTTTCCCAGGTCCACTACAACAATATTTCGATCCCCTGAACGTATTATTGCCTCATCAGGCACAGCCAGACCATGCACCATAACAGGAGATTCGATGACGATATCCGCGTACATTTCCGGTTTCAGTTCCCAGCCGGGATTGGGAAACTCCAGGCGCACTTTCACCGTCCGTGTTTTTTTCTCCAGATATGGATAGATGAAAGTTATTTTCCCCTGGAAAGATTTGCCTGGGGCATAGGAGAGAGTCATTGTGGCTGTTTGTCCCACCTCAACCCAGGGAAGCTCATATTCATAGATAGCGACATCCACCCAGACTTCGCTAATGTCTGCAATGCGGTACAGAGGCCTATCGGTTTTAACGAACCCGCCCTGGAACACATCTTTTTCTATAACGATTCCCAGCTGGGGAGAGTAAATAGTCATCAATTTCTGAACGACTTTTTCCCTCTCAAGCCTTTCGATTTGTTCTTCAGTAATATCCCAAAGCTGGAGTCTCCGGCGTGTGGAATTAAGAAGCGAGTGAGCGCCGTCTCTAATTTCCGGGAACTGGCTGTTTGTCAAGTATTTTCTCGACTGGAGGGCTAATAGATATTCCTCTTGTGTGGAAACCAACTCAGGACTGTAAATTTCTATGAGAGGTTGTCCTTTATTGACCATTTGACCAGTAAAGTCGACATAGAGCTTTTCCACCCAACCGCCGATTTTTGTGGTAATGTCCACCACTCTAGTTTCATCGTAGGTGATATGTCCTACGGTGCGGATAGTTCTCCGCAGCGGAAATTCGTCCACCAGTGCCGTGCGCACACCGATTTTCTGGATCACACCGGCAGCCAGCTTCACTGTGGCGGCTTTGGGAACTTCTTTCGCCACCAGATCCATCCCGCAAATGGGGCATTTACCCGGTTCAGGGATGATTACTTCCGGATGCATGGGGCAGGTGTACACTATTTCTGTAACTTCTTCCTCGATGGTTTCTTTACCAGCTCCATCCCACACTGCGGGCAGCGTCCCGGGTGATCCTGGATCACCTCCGGGTGCATGGAGCAAGTGTATATCGTTGTAGTAGTGCCTTCCGCTATGGTTTTCTTTACCAGATCCATCCCGCACTGGGGGCATTCTCCCGGCTGGTCCTGAATCACCTCGGGATGCATGGGGCAGGTGTAGATCACATGTTCACCTTCAGCCTCGTGCTCCATAGCGGTGGAAGCAGTTTTCTCCTCATCCTCATAAACCGGTATCAGATCCATCCCCATTGGGCTTTTCCCTGGCTTGTCCGAGATGTAGGTAGGGTCCATTGGCGCCTGCCAGTAGAGGATCTTCCGGCCCACTTCTTCCCTCTGGCCTGGGCTGCTGTATTTTGACCAGACGAGATACCCGGTTTCGGCGGTCACGATAAGAATCAGCAGCGTGATCAGGAATTTCGCCGTTTTCGATTGTCCAGCCATGATGAGTACTCTCCTGTAATTGATTTATTGTAACGACGCCAACAATTCGAGGCCTACTATCCATTCCATCCGGGAGATCTGCTGACGGTATTCCGAGAGCACCCGGTAGTAATCTATCTCGTAATTGAAAAGAGTGAGCTGGTTATCCAGCAAGGTTAAAAAATCAACTTTGTTTACTTGGTAGCCAGCGATTGCCGACTGTAGTGATTGGGATGCTTGAGGAATGATACCCTCTGAAAACAGTGGTAGAAGTTCGGTGTTTTGTTCGATCTTTGCATAAAGATCGGAGACTTCGAAGTAGATCTCGTTTTTCACCGTATTAAACCGTTCCGTGGCAGCGTTGATTTCGAACCGAGTCTGCTGAACCTTTTTACTCTGTTTTCTTCCGGCGAAAATCGGGAGCGAGATCGAGAACATCCCGGAAATAAAGTCACGCCTATCCTCACGCTGAGAATATCCTAGACCGAGATTAAAGCTCGGCCAATAGTCCTTTTTTGCCAGTTCATGGCTTAATTGGGCTTTTTGGACACCCAGATCCAGGGCCTGGATCATCGGCCGGCCACTCAGTGCCATCTTCTGCAGTTCTTCTACCGAATAATCGAACGCTTTCCGGGTAACCCCTGCCAGTCTGCCAATGGGTGTCTCGGTATCTCGGTCTAGTAAAGTATTGATCTTAGCCTGGAATGAAGTTCTCATCCGCCGCAGAATGATCAACCGTTCAAGGAGTTTCGACAGCTCCACCTGTGCTTTCAATACGTCCTGCTGGAGCCCTTGGCCTGTAGCGTATTTGGATTCCGCAATCTGAACAAAATCTTCTGTCAGAGCTTTGTTTTTTTGGGTTATCTCTACGGCTTTATCGATGTAGAACAAAGAGTAATAAGCTGTCTTCAGTTGGTAGATGACATTGTTGCGGATATCCTTAAAATAATTTTCCGCCTGAAAAGCCGACTGCTCGGAGATATCCTCCTTCAACCCAGTAATTCCGGGAAACGGAATCTGCTGCATCACCAGCACCTGCTTACCGGTCATGGGTTCCCGGCTGAGATCAAAAGTCCGTGCAGGGATATTCATGATGTTCACGTTTACTCTGGGGTCCATCCATGCGCCGACTTGTGGTACAACTGTCTCAACAGCCTGCCATGATGACTGAAACTGCTTTATCCGAGGATTTTTTTCTAGCGCCTCCTCAATGAGAGACGAAAGAAGAATGCCCGTTTCTGGTTCATTGCTCCACGCGATGTTGGTATTAACGAGTAAAGCCAAGCAAATGAAAACTGCTTTACTCTTTGGAGAAAAAATCATATTGCACCTCTTTACTTAGGATTATGTTTTAAGGATTGAACTTTTGAATTCCAGCACGAATGAATCAATTACCTTATATTATTATGGCGTTTTGAAATCTTATTTTCAATATAACTAATAAGTTATCCTTTCCTCATTAAACCTATGGAGAAAATTTTAGTCATCTTTTCCAGCCTGGTTGCAGAGAGAGGCGGCAGCAATATGATTTATGGTCTCCATGTCGAAAATATGATCAACCAGGCCGTGTTCCTCACTTTAACCTTGCCTCTATTGCTGCCGCCTCTTCTACTGCGGGCCCAAAAATCTACAGCGGGAATGTTCAAATCCTAGTGTTGATGCTGCTGTTCGTGTTTCTTTTTTTCACTCCCATGCCGAATATTGTGCTCCATACCCGGAGTGTTCTCCAGATCAACACCTTCATCTTCCAGTTTCTTCAGATACTCATCGGGGTCAGCCTTAAACTTTTCTACACAGCCCGGGTAGCAGAAGTAGACCCGCTTACCCTCGTAATCTATAAAAACCTCTTTGTTAATATTCCCACCCATAACAGGGCACTTAGTCTGGGAATTTGGTGTTTCTACCGGGGTAAATCCTTCCTCTTCCATCTTCTTTAAATAGCCTGCCG
>JAUVUV010000333.1 GCA_030604975.1 Candidatus Glassiibacteriota bacterium
CATATCCCGGCTGATATGCAAAACACTGCACAATTTATTAGCTTCCGTAGGTCTTGTCAAAGTTAAAGAGTCAGATTGCTGGGAGGTTTGGGAAAACGGGAATGTATATTTCTTGCTAAATTATTTCTGGGTTCTTAGTTGATTCGGATTGGAGTTTGGTTCCAATCGTTGTATTATCTTGACTTGCAAGTGTCTTTTATTAATAATGAAAATTGAAAAAGCAGTTTTAACCGGGTCACCGTTCTTGCCGTGACAAGATACCTGGACGGCGGAGGAAACCTGGCGCTGCCGATGGGAAGAACTTTTCGTTACTGCACCTTTGTATGGCAGGATAACCAATAATTGGCTTTTTGAAATCTTCTGGAAGTTACCATGCCTGAAGATGAGAAAAAAGACACTCCTTTCCAGGGAAAGGCAGAAGAGGACGAAGATGATCTCTCCATCATAAAGAAATCTGTTGAAGCGGGAGATAATGCGGGAGAGCAAGAGGAACTGGAAAGTGATTCGGAAGAATCTCAGCCGGTCGAAGAGCCTACGGTATCAGAGGATATCTCAGAAGAGCCGACAGGCGAGCGGTTCGTTGATTTCGATGTGTGGGAGGCCGCGCTGGAGGCTCATTTCGGCCCTGATTTCGAGGAGGTGTTGTCACGGCAGCTGGGGCCGGACTGGGTAGTGAAACTGAACAATAAAATAACGACTGAAAAAAACTTCTACAGCGTGGTGGGGGAAATAAAAAGCGAAATTCAGGGCAGCACAAAAGAAGATCTGACTGACAATGATATATCATTCGAAGCGCTCGAGCCGGGAGAGGTCATTTATGATCCTTCAGCAGTAGGTCCTGGAGAAGGACGGGACAGAGGAGCTGAAGGCTCAAAAAAGCTGCCGAACCTCACTGATCTAAGAAGAAAAGAGTTTGAAGCAAGCGAAGCGATTAAGGGACCGACACCCACCGAATCATATGAGAAAGACCTGATTGAAGATAAAGATACCCCGGAAGATGAAAATCTCGTGCTCATGGAACGCGGCGAATTCTCCCGGATGAGCTATTTAGCCCACAAGGAACTTGAGCGGCACAAGGATGACCTGAAACTCAAGGAGGTATTGAAAAGAGAAAGCAAAACAGAAGAAAGAAGGCGTATCACTCCTACGGCGGGAGTCCTTGTCGCCATATCGATTGCGGTATTCGTTTACGCCCTTTTCAGTGTAGTCAGTTACTCATTTTACCGGTTTTACTCCAGAAACCTGCTGAGCGACATACCGCCGGATTTTTATTTCCAGCCATCCACTTCCCTGCACAATCAGGGCACGCTTTCCCGTGTAATCCACGGAGGTCAGGGGAGGGAGGAGTCACCTCTTGTTCTTTATTTCCTGCGGCTTAAAATTAAAAGGTTGGAACTGAATTATCCCAGGGGTTCCCTGAATGAAAGATACAGGCTTGCTATCAGCAATCCGACTCTCTTGGTCATACCCCGAGCACATCGGGGTGATTCCGTGGTGGTGCGAAAACATTACCGCCGTTTCTGGCCGACAAATCTGGGAGCATTAACTGCTACTCCGCTATTGAGTTTGACAGAAAACGGCAAGCTTGTTCTCTCAGCCTACGAGACAACTTCGAGCAGCCTTTTGCCTGGACTGACCATGTTGAAAATCACCGATAGTCAGAATCAAGTTATCGGAACTGCTTATGTGGCCTCGGAAAGGCTGAATATCAGGATTGAAGGCCTGGAGGAACTGCCGCAGGAACAGACTGACCTTTTAAACACCAGACTGGTTTTGCTCTTTTCACTTTTGAGTATTTAAAAGTGAATCTCGCCCCGCGAATCTTAGGGTGTTCAGCTTTAATTCCCTTTACCGCTCTGCGGTTTTTTTATATATACCTGGCATTTATCTCTCCATAACGGCTCTTTGTTATCCGGGAGGAGATGGAGTAGATAAAATGAAGTAATTTTAAAAATTTGAGAAAAGTGGAATGCCGATGTCCGGGAAAGGATTTTTACATGCTGGTTTTTCTTTTGCTTTCCTCTGGGTGAATCTCTTGCTTGCGCAAGCCCCAACAGAAGAATACTCTGATCCAGCTTTGCCGCACGTGGAGTCAGTGCTCGCCAAAGGGAATTATCTCGTTTTCCACCAGGATACGGTTCTCGCTTCAGAAAACGGCCCGCTGAGTACCGATATTTTATTTGTCGACTGCAACGGAGTACTTGATAGGCCTTTGGAAGGCAGTCTTATCATCCTGAACGGAGAATTGAGCCTGAGGTCCAAGGCCGAGGTTACTGGTGACGTTATTCTTCTCCGGGGCACTTTTTTTCAGTCACGTGATGCGAAAGTGAAGGGTGAAGTTATCCGGACTTCATCCGCTGAGTGCATTAACCGGGTCAGAGGTAAATTGCAAGATCCGGGGTTTAAAAAAAGTTTGCCCATTCACCTGAAGTTCAGGACAAACCGGATGGGAGGATTCAACCTGGAGGGATACGACCGTGTGGACGGCTTTTCCATTTCGTGGGGGTTTACTGTTGAGCAACCGGATCTGGGGGATTTTCCTGTCTTCCAGGGCAAGGTCATCTCAGCCACAACCCACCAGGCTGTGGGTTTCAATGCTTTATTAAAATTGCCGTTGGACTCAAAAGCCCGGTATTCCCTGGGAATTGGGGCGAGATCCAATACGGATACGAACGACCGATGGCGGCTGGGGGATCTTGAAAACGCATTCAAAGCCTTTGTTTCCGGAAACGACCACCGATATTATTTCCGCAGGGAAGGTTATTCGATAGAACTGCGGCGTGAAATGTGGAACCGCTCGTATATGAGTCTGGCATACCAGGATGAGAGGTATTACAGCCTGAAAAATCAGTCGCCGTTCACCCTTTTCGGCTCCGAGAATTTCCACTCCAACTTGCCGGTAGAGTCGGGAAGGGTGAGAAGCCTTGTATTCGATGGTATGCTGGATACGCGAAACGACCCTTTTTTCGCGCTATCCGGTTTCTGGGGTCGCCTTCAGGGGGAACTGGCAGGGGGTACTCTGGGAGGCAGGCACTCGTTTGCCAGGATCGATCTGGAGCTTAAAAGGTGGGACACTTTCTACGATATTCACCATACCTTTTTCTGGTTCAAATGGGCGTATGCTGACCGGCCTCTTCCTTTTCAACGGGGTTATACCCTGGGAAATACTCTTCGCGCGTACGACAATTTCGCTTTTTCAGGCGACCGCATGCTTATGGTTCAGGCCTTATATGGTTTGAGCTTGCCCTCTGTTTCAGTGGTCGAGTATCTTTTTTTCCGCTGGCGCGCCGAGGCGATTTACGAAACCGGGATTGCTTTTTATCAGCAAGAGCCGGGTTCAGGATACAGTAATCTGAAAAAAGGTGTGGGCGTGGGCTTTTCCGGAGATACGATAATCGGCAGAATCGGGGTACACCTGTTTCAGAATCTCGATGTATCCTTCAGGTCGGGAAGAAAGGTTGCTGTCACCCTGAATATGAATATCTTTGACTAAAGTTGAGGATTGCAATTGACCGTTTTAATACTTTCGATTTTGGCTGTGCTCACGCTTGCTGTTACTTTTGATATCTTCAGGAACCGAAAGATCCGTTTCCGCACGCTCAGGATACCTTCTGAATACAGCGGCTCATCGAACGGGAAATCCGGGTTCAGGATACTGCATGTCTCCGATATTCATCTGACAAGCTCCA
>JAUVUV010000346.1 GCA_030604975.1 Candidatus Glassiibacteriota bacterium
CCGGTAACGAACAGGAAGTCTACCGGGGAGTGCCGGCGAATCTGCTGCTGAAACTCGAAACAGAACTCGCCCGGCAGGCCGACAAACCCGATTTCCGGAGTGATCAGAACCACGCTGAGCGGCAGGTTCAGATCTTTCTGCTTCCCGGCTACTTTTTCAGCTTTTTCCCTTGTCTGTTCATCATTTTCACGTGCCGTCCATTTCTCCGTGTCCCACCTGCCGCGAGTCCGGTAATGTTTCATTTGATACAGCAGCGAGGATTCATCCGCATACGCTCTGGTAACTATTTTTTCCGCGACCCTGAAAACCTCGGCCGCCAGCTCTTTCCCGACCTCCTCCAGCCTGGGTTTCGGATTATCGACCGAATGGGCGTAGTAAGGGTTCAGGTTTCCGCAGGCCCCGTTGAAAAAGATACATAAAGGATTCCCCGCCATCTGTTTCTGCACCTCCGAGCAAAGGACTCCGGGAAAATCAGCGGAATACATCAGGTTGGCGTCCCCCCTGCCGTGGATCACGGGATGGCAGGCGTAGTTTACCAGAACGGCTAAAGGAGTTCCTTTCAAATCATCTATTCTAATCACTCCCACAGTCTGGTCAACCGGCCCGAGCGGAATCTTTTCATGATTGGCCCATTTCATCTCCACCCGGCCGTCAGGAAGGCTGATCAGCCTGTTGTAGGTTATGTCCGCAGTTCCGCAGCCTGTGCCGATCCGCACTGGAGTCAGGTTATCCCAGGCCATTTTAACCGCATCCACTGTTTTTCTGCAGATCATTTGCTCGAACTCAGGCAAATCCTCAATCGTCTCGCCATCCTCCAAACGGGGCGCCGAATGGGTTCCCGGCCCGGAATGAGTATGGGTGGCGGAAAAGAAGACCTGCTCGATTCCGGTTCTTTCTGAAATCCTCTGCCTGAGCTGGCCGCTGATCTGCTCGCCGAACGGGTAGAGCAGGTCGTAAACCACGAAGCCGATACCGCGCTCGCCGGCTCGGAAAACCAGCGCACGGACATGCAAGGGGTCCAGTACCTCCTCCGCGATCCGTCCACCGAATCCCGCCATCGGCAAGCCGGTCTTCGGGGTTATCTCCAGCCTGGCCACTCCGGCCTGGATTGCCGCAAGCCGACAGGCATGCAGCAGAATAAGCAGGGACATTAAGGAAAATATCTGAAGTTTTTTCATATTCCGACTCCATTCAAGGTGGACAGGCCAGCATGAAAGCCGGGCAAGATTTGTCTGTTTCGAACAATCTAAGACGTTGGCCTGGATTTACTTGCGAAATATATTCCTCTCATTCGCACTTATCAATAAATACCTCCCTGCACTGTCTGTTACCCGCAATCGAGACCTGCAAAATCTTTTGTTTTTGTTGCATACCGCAGTCAGCAAGTGTATTATTCTATGGGGTATTTTACAAGGGAAAACGGTGAAAATCCGTTGCGGGCCCGCCACTGTGACCGAAGACGAAAGCCGAAACATGCCACTGTCTCAACCGATGGGAAGGCTCGGCAAGTAGGGTGAATCGGAAGCCAGGAGACCGACCCCGACAAGATAAAACTATTTCCCACGGGAGTTTGGGAAAACTTTTCCAGGTGGAATACGGCACCCGGTTTATGACATGATGAACCGGGTTTTTTGTTGATTAACCGCTTTCTCGACCTGGCCGGTTCTGGCCTGTGGTTTGTAATCGCCCGGGATTCGGCTGGAGCGCCTTGTGAAAAAAGCTCTTATCGAAATAAAGGATTTTTCCTTTGCCTATGCCGGCGAAAGAATCCTGAAAGGTGTTTCGCTGAATGTCTGCGAAGGCGAATACATCTCGATCATCGGGCCTAATGGGGCGGGCAAAACGACTCTTTTGAAATGTCTGATAAGAATTCTCAAGGGAGGAGAGGGGATTATCAGGCTCGATGGGCGGCTTCTTGCCGAATACGGGCAGAAAGAGCTTGCCAAGCTGGTAAGTTATGTTCCCCAGGGAGACGGTGGCGGGGCACTTTTCACAGTGGCGGAATATGTGCTGATGGGTCGCTATCCGTACCTGAGCCCGTTTACCACTTTCAGCACTGAAGACAAGCGTGCGGCAGAGAAGGCCCTCGGACTTACAGGCACCGCTCATCTGGCACAAAGAGGACTCAACACCCTGAGCGGCGGAGAACGCCAGAGGGTATCTATCGCATCCGCGCTCACCCAGGGATCAAGGATCATGCTGCTCGATGAACCGACAACTTTTCTGGACCCGCGGCATGAAAGCGATGTGCTGAATATTATTAAAAAAGTCAATCACAACTTCGGTATCACGGTCGTTTCTGTCACCCACGACATAAACCACGCAGCTCTTCATAGTGATAGAATAGTCAGCCTGAAAAACGGAACAGTTATGTTCGATGGTCAGGCAGGGGATATCATGGACAACCGGGTTTTAGAGAAGATCTACGATAAGAGGTTCAACTTTGTGAAACATCCGGAAAACGGCTCTCTGATAATCGTTCCCGAGGCAGGCCAATCGTGAACAGAAAAACTGCAGTGCCTATTCTGTTTTCTGTATGCGCCGTGGCAGTATTGGCTCTTGCTCCTTTCGTAGGGATGGAAACCATACCACTGGATTCCATTATCAATCCGGAGAGTGGAGATACCAGGGCTGAAATTTTCTGGAAAATACGCCTGCCCAGAGTCATACTCTCTTTTTGCGCCGGGGCGGGATTATCTGTCAGCGGAATGACATTTCAGGCGATTTTCAGAAATCCGCTTGCCACGCCTTTCACTCTGGGAGTTTCAGGCGGTGCGGCTTTCGGCGCAGTAGTTTATCTCATGGCAGGGATAATGATACCGATGCTCGGCTTATCGGGCCAGTCTCTCAGCGCCTTTGCAGGAGCGCTGCTTGCGATTGTCATTGTCTACGGTCTGACCATGGCGAAAAAGGGATTTTCCACTGCCACGATGCTTCTTGCCGGAGTAGCGATAAATTTCTTTTTCTCCAGCTTAATCCTATTCATCCAGTACCTGAGCGATTTTACCAATTCGTATCGGATTATCCGCTGGCTGATGGGAGGGATCGAGACAGTGGGATTCGGTTCAGTGCTAACAGTGGCGCCTTTCGTGCTTATCGGCTGCGCGGTGGTGTTCTTTTTCACGCACGAACTCAATTTGATGTCCCTGAGCGAGGAAACCGCGATCAGCCGGGGGGTCAATGTCAAAGGGATCAAGACCGCGCTGTTTTTCGCGGTATCTCTGATGGTGGGTGGAGTGGTAGCCCAGTGCGGCCCGATTGGTTTTGTGGGGATGATGTGCCCGCATATCTGCAGACTGCTTATCGGCCCGGACCATAATTACCTCACCCCGGCTACCTTTCTTTTCGGGGGGATGTTTCTCACAGCCTGCGACATGCTCTCCAGAACCCTTATCGCACCGTCGGAAATACCGATAGGGGTGATTACCGCTCTGCTGGGCGGGCCTTTTTTCATCTGGCTTCTGCTGGGGGGTATCGCGGAACGGAGTATCTTGAAACAGATTTAGTCCGGACTATTTATAAATTAGTGAGATATTATGTTTCCCCGGGGCCTGGGGCTCATGAATAATCCGGGTTAGTCAGGACAGGA
>JAUVUV010000537.1 GCA_030604975.1 Candidatus Glassiibacteriota bacterium
ATCATGCACGTGCTGGACCTTGGCGCAAACTACTGGTCGCTGTGGACCGAGGCCGATAACCTGGCGCGCTATCACGAGCGCTATCCCGGCGGTTTCAACGCGCTCAAGCAGAGGATGGGATACCGCGTTCGGCCCTCCTGGATCTGGCAGCGCAAACGCTACGGCACCTCTGAGGTGATTGTCGCCTTCGCCAACAACGGCGTGTCCGGGATTCCCGGGGTGCTGCGGGTTTACGTGGAGAGCATGGACGGCAGGGTGAGCGTGGGCGGAGGCCTCGATCCTGGACATCCTTACGGTGGCAGGCTCAGGCAGGCCTCTTTCATTCTGCCCAAGGGGATGGAAGGTGAGAAAGTGAAAATCCGCGGGGAAATCGAAACCAAGGGTATCCGCCGCCCGGTGCGCTGGGCCTGCGCCCAGCCTTTGAACCCTGACGGCTCTTTTACCGTACAGTTGAAGAGATTCGAAGACAAAGGCTGGCGCAAGGGAATCTGACTCGTAATCCTGAAAGAATGCGATTCTTTTGGTGTGATAATCTATCCGGAGGCAGGACAAAATGTGCAGATCAAGCAAGGTTCTATTCTTTCCTCTCGCAATTCTTTTTTCCGCCGGCACAGCTTTCTCCACTCTTTTTGCCGGGGTAACCGGCGCCTGGGCGGTCGGCGACGGCGAGAAGGTTTACCGCTACGAGGCCGACCACCGCAGCAAGGAGAAAAACAGTATCTGGAACGGCAGGACGATCCGCCTGAAAGGACTTTACAATGAGATTCTCGCTTTTCAGGTGATTGTCGAGGCGGACAGTTTCGGCGCTGAAGCTGTGGAAATCGCGATCGATCCCCCAGTGCACCAGTCCTCGGGTCGGGCGATAGGCGGCTCGGGTCCGAAATACGGCCCCGGCGGGACGCTGGAGCTTTTCAGCCAGCATTACATAAGGGTCAGGCGGCCCACCAAGCCTCAGTGGTTTTACGGTTCAGAGGCATCGGCACCGGAGCGGATGACCGGCTGGATACCCGATCCGTTGATCCCGCCGGATGCAAGATTGGGCCGCGGAGGATTCCCTGTAGACATTCCCCGTACCCGGCAGGAGGTGAGACGGAGGCAGCGCACACTCGAAACTATCCCTGCGGCGGCTGTCCAGAACCAGGGTTTCTGGGTGGACCTTCACCTGCCCCGCGATAGGGGCTACCCGGCAGGAACATACACCTCGACAGTGAGAGTGCTCGAGCAGGGCCGCGAGGTGGCCGCCCTTCCGCTGGAGGTCCAACTGCTGCGAGCCTATCTCCCGGATGAGAACCACTCCAATATCTGGCTTTTCGGCAGCACAAACGTGGTAAACAGGTATTTTCCCGGACTGAGCTATGAGGAAGTCGAAAGGATGCTCAAGCACGAGTCACACCGCCACAGGATTGATCTGGTCGGATGCTCCAGGGCGCATCGCAGCTCATTCGGCCAGCAGATAATGGACGCCTACAAGCCCTGGCTCGACGGCAGCGCATTCACCCCGGCCAATGGCTACCACGGCCCGGGTCAGGGATGCGGCGAGAAGCTTTTCACGGTCGGAATCTATGGGGCTATCACCAACAGGGC
>JAUVUV010000126.1 GCA_030604975.1 Candidatus Glassiibacteriota bacterium
ATCAGCCACCGAGGGAGGGGGCGGCGGCTGTGCGACTTGGAGTCGCACAGACCGTTGTGCAAGCACAACGGCGCGTATTTCATGCGCCCGCCGCCCCCCCCAGGCCTCGGGGAAACATAACATCTTACTAATTTATGAATAATCCGGACTAGTTGTATCGGAGAAAACCCTTTCAGGAATCAGCGCTGAATTCTTTTTATCATGGCGGCAACCTTTTCAAAATTCTGCTGGTGCGCGAAAAGAATTGGTTCATTGATCTTCTGATTAACGTTCCATTGGGAAGGGGTGACTTCCTTGCCGCTCAAGGTGCCAATCCGCATGCCCAAGGCAGCGTTGATCGCCAGGACCGCGGCAGCATCCCAGAGGTAAATCCTGCCCTGGAGCACCCCTGCAGTTAATGGGCGGGCGGTCATAATGCCGTGGTAGGCAGCACTGCCCAGGGAGCGTAACTTGCCGGGAAAGGTTATCTCATAGCATCGGTGGAAATCAGAGGGCACGTAAAGCACGTCCTCGGAATCCAGGACTACCGGCGGCTGAGGTTCGCAGGGCTCGCCGTTAAAGAACACGCTGCCATCCGGCCCGGTATAGTACATCTCGTCTATCACCGGCAGGTAAACCAGCCCGAAACTGGCCTTGTCGCTTTCGACCAGCCCCAGTGAAAAAGACCAGCACGGAAGGCCGCTCACGAAAGAACTCGTCCCGTCCACCGGGTCCACAACCCAGCAGGGAGCCCCTTCACCGGCGCCCCCGGTCAAGCCTTCCTCCTCCCCCAGGACACCGAAACCGGGGGTAAATTCTGCCAGCTTCCCGCGTACGAGCCTTTCCACCTCGCGGTCGGCCTCGGTAACATAATTCTTATCAGGTTTGCGCCAGGCACCTGCCCTGCCGAAATATTTCAAGGCAACCTCTCCAGCCTCGCGCGCCAGTTGAATCACTTCATCCAGTTTAAAAATATCCATCTTTTTCCCTCTTCCAGTCGATTTTTTCATGCTTTTTCAGTTCGTGAGAAAAAAACCGGTTCAAAGTTATCAGTCGGGAATCCACTCGCCAGAGTAAAAGTTCCTATCAAGATGAGCAGAGTTGAATTATAAATTTTTTCCCGTTATTTTTCAACCCCTTGTAACCATTCACCAGGAGACTATCCATGCCCTGTTTATCGATAGAAGAGCTTCGCAAAAAGCTGGCAGCGCTTTTCACCGGAGCCGGGCTGGGCGAGCGGGACACAGGAATTTTAGTGGAAATAATTCTGGATGCCGAGTCTTCCGGACGCCGCACCCACGGGCTGATTCGCGTGCGGCCGATGCTGGCCCACCTGGCCACCAGGGGCCACCGTCCGGGGAAATGGCTGCAAGAGGACGCTTGCAGCGCATTGTACGACAGCCTCGGTGGGCTGGGGTATCTGACCTCACATGCCTGTGCGGCCAAAGCGATAGAACTTCTTTCGAAATCGCCCTTTGCTGTGGTCGGAGCCTGCGGGGCGACCCATACGGGTCCAATCGGTTATTTCGCCAGGATGCTGGCCCAAAAAGGGTATATCGGTATCCTTTTTGCCAACTGCTCGCCCATGGCCGCGCCATTTGGAGCCAAAGAGCCGGTGCTCGGCACCAACCCAATCACGATAGGCCTGCCTTTTGAGCCTGAGCCTATAATAGTGGACCTGGCGACTACCGCCACCACGTACGGTGAATGCCGGGTTGCCATTGCCGAGGGACGAATGTTGCCGCAAGGCGCAGCCCTGGACAGCCGGGGAAACCAAACTACCGATCCGCGTGAGGCGCTGGCGGGAGGCTGCCTGCTCCCGTTCGCCGCACACAAGGGGTATGCCCTGGCGCTGGCAGTACAGATCTTGAGCTCGGCTCTTACCGGAGCCTCGGCTGTGCCAGAGCCGGCAACGGATTACGCTCTGAGTGTGATTGCCCTGCGCCGGGATATCCTGGTCAGGGCCGGGCGCTACGACTCTATCACAGGCAACGTGCTCCGCGCGGTCAAGGCCGCTGCTCCCGCTGTTCCGGGAGAGCCCGTGCTTATCCCCGGCGAAAGATCTGCGGCAAACCGGCAGCGAGCACGTCGGGAGGGTATCGAGATAACCGATCAGCTTTGCGAGGAACTTTTCGGGCAAGACCCGGTGTGATAATCCCTGACTGCTATGGCTCTTAGAGAACCGCTCTTCAGTTATGGCCTTGACACAAAATCGTTAAGAGTTTATTTTAAGCTGCCTCGAAATCAGCGTCCCCATCGTCTAGAGGCCTAGGACTCCGCCCTTTCACGGCGGCAACAGGGGTTCGATTCCCCTTGGGGACGCCAAGATATAAAACCCGGCCTGAAAAGGCCGGGTTTTATAATATATTTATACTGGAAAAACGGTAATCGCCTGCCAAAAAAATTCATTCACCAAAGCTGAGCATGATCTCTCTCAGGGGCACAAGATCGCTTTCAGGCATCCGCTTGGCTTTCAGGAACAATTCCATCACCGCGCCGAAATCGCCGCGTATCCTGCCGCAACCCTTGAAAGTGTAAGGGTGAAGGGGCGCGTATCCGCCACTTCTGCTTTCACCTTCCGGGTGTGTTTCTTCCTGGGGTTCGTATCCCTCGAGCTTCACACCCGTCGGGAGGTTTTCTAATATCTGCTTGACATTCTTTGCCGCTTCGCGGTTGCTGATATCGAAAGAAAAATCGAAGTGGGCCTCCTTGATCGGTCGTTCGTTCTTTATCTCGAGTCCGATCGCGGGCCTGGTTTTTTCGACCGCCTTCCTGAACCTTTCGAGAACATCGTTTTCAAGGCAGAGGTGCACGTAATTATCCATTTCCAGGGCTTCTTTTACGAGTTCGGCCAGAGTATCGCGCCTGATCCCGCTTTTCCTGTGGAAAAAATAGCCGAATTCAGTTTCACTGCCGCATCTGAAGCCCATGAGAAATCCTTTTACCAGTGCGAATGGTCCGGCAATAACAAGCTCGGTGTAGGCTTTCTCCATTGCAACCTCCAGCTTCAGGTAAACCGGTTGCCCGGAATGTTTAAGGATTCTACATATTAATTTATAGCTCATGGTGCAGAAAAAATCCAATGTTTAGTGAAATGTTTTTTACTCCAGGCGTGGATGTCAAAAAGCCAAGGCTATTCCTGATCGTTTGCCCGCCCTTTCTCCAAAACCGCGATGTATTGCAAAACCCAGCCGCGGCTTGAGCTTTTAAATCCCGGAATCATGCGGTAAAATTCTATCCAGAGTGCTTTTCCCGCCGAGAGTACCACCACGCAAAAGGGGCTACAAACACAAATGTTTGTAGCCCCTTTTTATTTCCTTAATACAATTTCCGCGCAGGATTAACTGCACCCGGAGGTCTCTCCGCAGGAGGGACAGGTGTAGCAGTTCCCCCGGCGCTCCATCAACGTGCCGCAGTTATCGCAGCTCGGGGCGTCACTCATCCTGTCGAACTCAATTTGGTTGGAATCCGGCGAATCGCTCCCTGTCGTTGCTACGGGCGATTTCGGCTTGCTTAACTCCTCGATCACCTCTCCCGGAGATTTGAGATTTTTGATACCGATCATTTCCTGTTTTTCCGGGCTCAGGAATCCGATGGACAGCCAGCGGAATATATAGTCCACGATTGATTTCGCCATCGGGATCTGCCTGTTCTTGGTCATTCCGCTTGGCTCAAAGCGCATGTGAGTCATCTTGTCGACCAGCACCTCGAGCGGAGCGCCGTACTGCAAGGCGATGCTGGTTACAATGCCGAAAGAATCCAGTAGGCCGGAGAGAATCGAGCCCTCCTTGTGCATCAGAATGAATATCTCACCCAGAGTGCCGTTATCGTAGCAGCCTGCGGTGACATAGCCCTCGTGGCCGGCAATATCGAACTTGTGGGTAATCGCCCTGCGGGTGGCAGGAAGTCTTTTTCTTTTCGGCACGGTCTCCACCTCGGTAGGAGCGCTCGCTTTGCTTGTCCCCTTTCCTTTCAGCGGCTGGCTCCTTTTGCACCCGTCGCGGTAGATCGCCAGTGATTTGAGCCCCATTTTCCAGGCATCGAAATACATCTTTTCGATATCCTCAACTGTTGAGTTATGGGGCATGTTCGCGGTTTTGGAGATCGCGCCGGAGAGAAACGGCTGAACAACAGCCATCATTTTCAGATGCGCTTCCGGATTCAGGGTTGTCAGCTCTCCCGGCTTGCCGAGAGAGGTGGCAAATACCTTTTTCCGCTCATCCGGCAGGTCGAAATCCTCGAGATTGCCATGCTCGAAAATATGCTCTTCCGCCGCCCTGATAGTCTTCTCATCCAGACCCATCTTTTTCATGCTCTGTCGCACGAGTGTATTGACCAGGGTAAGTACGCTACCGTCAACGAGGTGCTTGTACTTGATCAGGGACAGCTCAGGCTCCACCCCGGTGGTCACTGCATCCATAAAAAAGCTGATTGTTCCGGTGGGAGCAAGCAGGGTGACCTGGGAGTTCCGGAACCCGTTTTTGTAGATTTTTTCGCAACAGATACGTTCCCAACTGGCCCGCGCCTGCCTGAGGATCTCGTCGAAAAGTACGGGCGGTTCACCCTTGACTTTCAGATTTACCAGTGCCGCCCGGTGCTTGTCCAGCACCCGGTTCATCGGCTTTTCGTTAAGCTTGTAAGCAGCAAATGGTCTCACGCGCTCTGTGATCCATCCGCTGGCTTCATAGGCAAACCCGTGCATCAGCGCGGTGATCGCACCGGCAATGGCGCGGCCCTGTTCCGAGTCGTAAGGCAGGTTCTGTACCATCAGCAGTGCGCCGAGATTGGTATATCCGAGTCCCAGCGGCCTGAAATCCTGGGAATTACGTGTAATTTCGGCGGTGGGGTACTCGGCGAAACCGCAAAGTATCTCCTGGGCCAGAATCATCAAGCGCACCGTGTGGGCGAATTCCTTGACCTTGAAACCATTCTCATCCACATATTTCAGCAGGTTGATCGAAGCCAGGTTGCAGGCGCTGTCATCAAGGAAAACATATTCGCTGCACGGGTTAGAGGAATTGATCCTGCCGGAGTTGGGACAGGTGTGCCAGTCATTGGTGGTTGTGTCGAACTGAATGCCCGGGTCCCCGGTGATCCAGGCCGCTTCCGCCATCTTACGTAACAGTTTGCGGGCCTCCAACTCCTTGGCAACTTTACCGGAGACGATCTCTTTCAACTGCCACTTTTCGTTTTTCTCCACAGCCTGCATGAACTCATCAGTAACCCGCACAGAGTTATTTGCGTTCTGATAGGAGACCGTGGAGTAGGCTTCCCCGACAATAGAACCGTCGTAACCGGCATCGATCAGTGCCTGAGCTTTTTTCTCTTCCAACACTTTGCAGTCGATAAACCTTTCGATATCCGGGTGGTCGACATTGAGCACGCACATCCTGGCCGCGCGGCGGCTCTTACCTCCGCTTTTGATCGCCCCGGCGTTGGCATCAAGAACTTTCATGAAACTCAGTGGGCCGCTTGCGGTACCACCAGTGGACAGCGGTTCGCCCTCAGAGCGCAGGGTGCTGTAATTGACACCCGAGCCGCTGCCCCATTTGAAAATCATCCCCTCGGTGACAATCAGCCGGCTGATATCGGCCATATCATCCTTGACCGAATTTATAAAACAGGCAGAGGCCTGAGGCCTTTCGCCGGGTACGCCGATATTGAAAAGAACCGGGCTGTTGAAACAGGCGCGCTGATCGAGCATGACGTATTTCAATTCATCGCGAAAAGTCTCACTCTCGGCTTCATCGACAAAATAGCCCTCTTTATCTCCCTCGACAGTGATCGTGTCCACTATCCTGTCGATTAACTGCTTGAGGCTTTTCTCCTCGTAACTTTTCGACCTCTTGAAATACTTGCTTGCTGTAATCTTGCAGGCGGTTTCCGACCAGTTCGAGGGAAATTCAAGCTCATCACCCTCGTAGACCACTTTATTCTTAACATGGTCGACCATTTTGATCGAATGCTTCGACCAGGAGACCAGGGAATAAACGTCCCGGTCCGGCTCGGTAAAAACACGCTCCATGTTGAACGGAAAGCGATAAGTTACTTGCCGGCCCTCATTTCCCTCCACAGGTTTCTTCTCCTGCCTGATTTTCCCCAGGCGGTTGCCCCCCCGGTAATCCGCCATAGCTCCGCCCGTTCTTTTTCCGGTTTCTTCGATCAGCATAGACTACCTCTTTTTGAATAGAATGCCTATATATAGTACAAGAATCATCTACCTATACTATATATAGTAATTCCAACAAAAAATCAAGCTTAAAATGAAGATTTTTTCCTCTTTTATGTTGACATTAATGTACCCTTTGCCTCCCTGCCAAACACCTAACCTGTTAAATCCAAAATCGAGGAGAGCCAGCCAGACGAACTCATGAGCTGGCCTGGATTCAACCCCAGCGGGATGGTTATATAAGCCCGTTTTTTTTAAATATTCATGACGCAGAGCTTCAGCTCGGTCATTTCCTCGACTGCGAAACGC
>JAUVUV010000413.1 GCA_030604975.1 Candidatus Glassiibacteriota bacterium
CTTTTCATCTGCACGGTAAGGATGTCGTCCGTGTCTGGAAACTTATCGAAAGTGAAGCGTGGGATCTTGGTCACAACATCGTCGATAGTCGGTTCAAAGGAGGCGGGTGTTTTCCTGGTAATGTCGTTGGGGATTTCATCAAGGGTGAGACCAACGCTCAGCTTGGCGGCGACCTTGGCAATTGGGAATCCCGTGGCCTTGCTTGCCAGGGCGCTGGATCGCGAAACCCTGGGGTTCATCTCGATAATCACCATCCGGCCGTTATCTGGATGCACGGCGAACTGAATGTTCGAACCGCCGGTTTCCACGCCGATTTCCCGGATCACGGCCTTGGCGGCGTCTCTCATCCGCTGGTATTCCTTGTCTGTGAGAGTTTGCGCCGGAACAACGGTGATACTGTCGCCGGTATGCACGCCCATCGAGTCGAAATTCTCGATAGAACAGATAATCACCACGTTGTCCTTGAGATCCCTCATCACCTCGAGCTCGTATTCCTTCCAGCCGATCACCGACTGCTCGACCAGGATTTCGCCGATCGGTGACATGGCCAGTCCTTTTTTGGCAGCCTCGCGGAGCTGCTCCATATTTTCAGCAACTCCGCCGCCTGTGCCGCCAAGCGTAAACGAGGGCCGGATGATAACCGGGAAACCGATCTTTTCAGCGATCTTGCACGCCTTGTTCATGTTACGCGCATAATCGCCTTGGATGATGTCCACCCCGATTTTTGCCATCGCCCGGCCGAACATTTTCCTGTTCTCGGCCTTCTTAATCGCCTTGAGCTTGGCTCCGATCAGTTCGACACCGAACTTGTCGAGCACGCCCGATTCAGCCAGCTTGACAGAGAGATTGAGGCCGGTCTGGCCTCCCATAGTCGAAAGAAGGGCATCGGGACGTTCTTTTGCGATTATTTTGGCCACGACCTCAGGTACCAGAGGTTCGAGATATACCCTGTCGGCCATCTCGGGGTCAGTCATGATTGTAGCCGGGTTGCTGTTGACGAGCACTACCTCGTAGCCTTCCTCCCTCAGCGCCTTGCAGGCCTGGGTGCCCGAATAGTCGAACTCGCAGGCCTGGCCGATTACTATCGGCCCTGAGCCGATAATCATTATCTTTTTTATGTCTGTCCGTTTAGGCATTAAACCAGCTTGTCAGGTTATTGCTGTTATCTGTCAATAGATCAATGTGCATAACATTAAGGTGAAAGCACAATTCAAGTTGCGCCAATCAGATCATGTTTTTATCTCTTTGCCCGGCTCAAGGTTGAGATCGATAATTTCTACTTCGAGTGAGTCAGTGTCCAGAAGTGCTGCGGTATAGGAACCTGTAAGCCAGCCACCGCTTTCTCCGGGATTTATCCCGACCGGTCGGTCGGCGCCCTCGGCCTTCTCAATAGCTATATCGTGAGTGTGGCCGAAAATCACAACATCAGCCGATTGCTTGCCGGCCTCAGCCTGCCAGTCCTCGCAATCGTGAAGGACCAGAATACGCGCTCCCCCGGCCTCGACCAAAAGCGGCGGCTCCTGGATCGATCCCCCCACGGCTACAGCTTTCACCTTTAGCCCCACCTTTTCGCCGTCATTGTTGCCGTAAATGGCCTTGAACGGGCAGTTGAGCCCCTCCAGCACTGCAACCGCAAACGGGGCAACCAGATCCCCGGCGTGAATCACCAGCTCACAGCCTGCGGCGTTGAAATGTTCTACAGCGCGCTTGATCATTGGGACATTGTCGTGGCTGTCTGCGATTATTCCGACCAGCATCCAGTATCGCCTTTCTGCTATTTTCTCATTAATTCAATATGCTTTTGCAACCATGACCCTGCTCTTGCAGGGTTTTCCGGTTAGGAGGCAGTTGTTGGGGTCCTCCTCGGCTTCGAGCGGAATGCAGCGGATAGTGGCTTTGGTTTCTTCCTGAAGCCTCTCTTCATCAGCCGAGGAGCCAGCCCAGTGGATAAGGGCAAACCCGCTGTCGGCGGCCATGAACTCCTTGAACTCGTCATAGCTGTCGATCTTGACTGTATTTGCCTCACGGAATTCAAGTGCTTTCCGGAACAGCCCGCTCTGGACAGCTTTCAGGTAGTTATCCACCGTTTCCAACACACCGTCTACAGGATGAGACTCCTTCTTCCCGGAATCGCGGCGGACCAGGACCACCTGGCCGCTTTCCATATCACGGGGCCCGAGTTCGCACCTGACAGGCACGCCCCTGAGTTCCCATTCGCTGAACTTGAACCCCGGCTTGAACTGGTCGCGATCATCGAGCTTTACCGTGAAACGTGCCGAAAGTTCTTTCCTGATCTGCTCGCACTTCTCCAGCACTGTTGATTTCTCGCTATCCGAGCGGTAAATCGGCACGATAACCACCTCTGTCGGTGCCAGGGCCGGCGGGAGAACGAGACCCTGGTCATCGCTGTGGGCCATGATCAGAGCGCCGACAAGCCTGGTGCTCACGCCCCAGCTGGTGGCCCAGACATATTTGCGCTCACCGTCCCGGTCCAGAAAAGTCACATCGAAAGCCCTGGCGAAATTCTCTCCCAGGTTATGGCTCGTTCCGGCCTGGAGAGCCTTGCGGTCCTGCATCATCGCCTCGATGGTATAGGTGCGAATGGCGCCGGCAAACCTTTCCCGTTCGGTTTTAAGGCCCTGGAACACTGGAAGGGCCATTGTGTTTTCGGCAAAGTCGCGGTAGATCTCGAGCATCCGGAGAGTTTCCTCCTCGGCCTCCTGCTCGGTGGCATGGGCCGTGTGGCCCTCCTGCCAGAGAAACTCGGTGGTGCGCAGGAAAAGCCTGGTACGCAACTCCCAGCGTATTATGTTGCACCACTGGTTAATCAACACCGGCAGATCGCGGTAGCTCTGGATCCACTTGCGGTACATGCTCCAGATAATGGTCTCGCTGGTGGGCCGGATCACGTAGGGTTCCTTGAGCTTGCTCCCCCCTGCGTGGGTCACCACCGCGCATTCCGGAGAAAAACCTTCCACGTGTTCGGCTTCTTTCTGAATGAAACTCTCCGGGATAAGCAGCGGGAAATACGCGTTCACGTGGCCGGTTTCACGGAACATCCGGTCGAGC
>JAUVUV010000343.1 GCA_030604975.1 Candidatus Glassiibacteriota bacterium
GCAGCGTGCCATTGAAGGGTTGGGGTGAGAGTGTTGAGCTCTTCAGAATTTTTCGGCGAGACTGCCCGGGTAATCCTGTCTGGAGCCGTGTTGTCGCTGATCTCTCGCCACTTGTGGGTGATGCGTACCTTTCTGGGGCCTGTGGAGTTGTCCTGATAGCGGATTACGTTCCTCCCTTTGGAAAGAGCCGGCAGGCTGTGCGGGGACACCTGAAGGTCTGTGACCGATTTGAACCAGTCCACTCCGGCCTGTGTCGGCGGGTCCGCCCTGGCGCTGCCTTTCAAGGCAAATCCGATCTGGTAGTGGTAAACCGGCATATCTTTTAAAATGTGGGGGTAGAGATCCAGTTCAATATCCTCAGTACCCCGGCCCCAGCGGAAAGTATAGAGGTTGCCTTCACCGTGCCCCGGGTGGCCGTAAAAGACACTGGCTTGTCCTTTTGAGGCGTCCTGCTTGATTAGCCTGCACCAGAAACGACCTCCTACTGCCGGATAGGGAGAGCGGATGTGAAGGGCGAAACGAGCTGCGCGGGAGTAAAGCTCGTAGTCCTGAGGGTACTTGATATGAATCGCCGGGTCCTGGCCGTCCTGAGCCCGGGTGGTCACGTTCTCGACAACGTCGATGTAGTCTATCAGGTCCACCTTTTCCAGATCGGGCTCCCAGATCAGTTGGCCGTTGGCATACCTTTACGGAACCAGGGAATTCTTATCAGGAGACTCGAATTTTGCCAGCACAGGCTCCCACCAGCGGAGGAGCTTTTCACCCGGCTTGAGTGTCATGGACATGCTGTAGGGCCTTTTGTTCTGGTAGTCGTAGCCGTCCGATTCCCGGTTGTCCCGTTCGGTGATCAGGTAGCGGACAAACTGGATGTTGCGTCCCGGCGGATCGTCCTGGCGCACCCAGGGGTCGCGTGGATGGATCGTGCGCTCGATCAGCCAGCGATCCTTTTCCAGCTCGGCAAGACTGGCGATAGTGCGGTTGTCGCGGGCCAGGTAGAAAACCTTTACATTGCCGTCCAGCATGTGCCAGCCGCCGTTGTAAAAAACCTCGGTCACCGTGTGCCCGCTGATTTCCCAGACCCGCGCCTGAAGGCCGGCCGCCCTGCAGAGAGCCTTTATCCAGGATGAAGTGTGCCCGCAAATGCCGTAACCATAGCAGTTCAACGCCCTCACCGGGTGGAGAGAACTCTCGTCGTGGGGCGAGCGCTGGAACCTTTTCCAAGCTACCCACTCCCAGATCGCTACCGCTTTCTCCTCATCCGTGGTGCACCCCGCGGTTATTTCCTCCACCATGGAATCGATATCGAACCAGTCGTAAAGACCGTTGACACTTATCCGCGGGTCCTTGACCGGTGTATCGCCCAGGTTCTCAATCGTGATCTCCACGTTCTCCGGATCGAGAGTGCCGCCCACCTCGATTACGTATTCCGCCTCATGCTCGGAGATCACTTTGCTCAACGTTTTTATCTTCTCTTTTGCTAAAGAACGCGAAGCAAGGCATAAAACCATCGAAATCGCTATAAAGGCGCCTAACGGCCTTGAAACAGATTTAAACATGGAAACCTCCCGGCAGCGAAACAATTCTGGGTTTAATATTTACGGCAAGTGATGTCAATTTATCTTTACCCGGCTGACCCTGTACCAGCCGTCCTCGCCCTGACCCTCAATAGCGAGATTTATCCGGGGTTTGAGGCTGTGAGGGTCGAGAAAGGCGAGTAGAATCTCGTATTCCCCTGATGGCATATCAGGTGGCAGTTCCAGGGAGGCGGACACCTGGTGGGTTCCGGGCAGCCAGTTGGTGATATCGATATCCGTGTTGAAAGTGAAGTTTTCTCCGCTTTGCGCGTTTCGCAGCTCCACAGCAAAAGGGTGTTTCAGATAGCAGGGTGCCACGCCTTTATTCTCCCAGGTCATTTCGAGAATCAGAGTTTTTCCCGAAGCCGACCTTTCGAGGTGCTCCAGCCGTTTGAGGACAAACCGGTAGCCCATTCTTTTCTGCAGGCTTTCTACTCTGGGCCACCATTGCTCCGGTATCGGGAAAGATTTGTTATTGAGCACCGAGATGTGCCACTCCAGTGCCTTTTCAAAGATATAGTCGACATCCCACTCCTTTTCTTCCCAGTGAAGCATGTTCCAGCAGGTTTCAAGTGCCACCGGCGCGTGTTTCCAGACATCTCCCATGTTGTACTCCTGGATTGCCTGGGGATAGGCGATATGCATGTGATCCCAGTTTGTGTCGTCGGTTACCGAACGCATGTCCCCCAGGCAGTCGGCCCGCCAGCCCGTGCCCCTTGAGGCTGCGTACTCCAGCGCAGACCCGCCGTCGATATTCATCACCAGCGGCGTTTTCCTGAAATTGTCTAAATAAAGATCGACAATGCGCTCCATGTTTTCCTCTGTTGGCATGGGACAGCCGGTTCTCGAGGTGTGCCATTCGCCCCAGCGGCCCACAGAGCCGATATCCACGTGATCCAGCTCCGGGTGGCCGTCATAACGTGCGGCCAGAGCCCTGATCAGGTTGCCGTGCTTTTCGAGAAAGATCGGGTCGTCGTAGTCCGGCTGCCAGCTCTTGCCGTTCTGGTAAGTACAGCCACCAGCCCCTGAATTTTTAAACCACTCCGGCACCGCCCATCTTTCGGTTACAGACTTGTCCGCCATTTCATGCCCGTTCTGGCACATTACACGGAAAGCCAGTTTCTGACCCCTTTCACGGCAGATCGCCAGGATGCTATCGATCATTGCAGAGTTGATCCTGCCCTCCTCCGGCTCCAGCACATCCCAGTACCAGCGGTAATAAGCGATCGAGCACTCCGGATGGTTAGTGTTTATCTCATCGTGGTTGAAACTGTAAAAAGTGGTGAAACCCATCCCCGGGTTGACAAGCACGTCATCGATCTCCACCGGCTCAATCATCACAATTTTCGGTTTCGAGCAGGAGAAAGGCAGAAAAGAAAGAATAAAAGCGGCAAATAAAACGGAGAAAAACGGTTGATTATTTTTTTGCAGGGGCATCGTGCTAACCTCACTAAAAGATTGAAATTGATTATATTGTTCCAGCAATAAAAATAGCACTTAAGTCAGAAATATAAAGTGTTAATTTGACCCCAATCTGCCAGATTGACTGAGAAAAAGGATTTGCTATATTTGACTATGATATAGTCAAGAATGAATCTGTCCATTTCCAGCAAGGACTATTTTTGCTCTTTTCAAATCCACTCGAGACCACTGTTTTCTACCTGTCTTTTCTGCTATTTTCCTTTGGCGCCGTGTCTCGCGGACTAATTAATCTCTGGAGGTTACAGATGCTTAAGCACTTTCTTACAACAGCAATCCTTTTCAACCTTGCCTTTGCCCAGCAGGCCGCAGCCCAAAGCCGGTACGGCATCTTTGACACCCTGAAGTTGAAAGATTTCAAGCCTGAATCCCGCCTTCAAGTGCCTGCGCATACGGTCATTCGGGCCAGGTATCCGGTGATCGACGCCCACTCGCACAGCTACCTCAAGGGCGAGGACATCCACAGGTGGGTCGAGATGATGAAAGCCTGCAACGTGCGCAAAGTGGTGGTTCTCTCCGGGGGCTACGGCGAGAGGCTGAAAGAGACGATCGAGAATTACCTGGGCAA
>JAUVUV010000207.1 GCA_030604975.1 Candidatus Glassiibacteriota bacterium
AATGCAAGTTCGATGACAGGGGCTTTATTACCGCTATCGCCCAGGACTGCCAGACAGGGGAAATCCTGATGGTTGCTTTCATGAACCGCGAGGCACTTGAACAGACACTCGAGCGTAAACTCGCCTGCTACTGGAGCCTCTCCAGGGAGAAACTCTGGGTGAAAGGCGAAACCAGCGGCCACTTTCAGAAAATAAAAGAGATCATTGTTGACTGCGATATGGACGCCGTGGTGCTGAAAGTCGAACAGACCGGCGGAGCCTGCCACATGGGTTACCGGAGCTGTTTCTATCGCCGGGTCGAGGAGGACGGCTCTCTTTCTGTTACCGGTGAAAAGGTTTTCGACGAGGGAGATGTTTACGGTAAATCCTGAAAAAAAACCGAATGAACCAGCCGCAAAATCTCTTTACGATACAGCGGCAGTACTCGGGGTGGGCCTGATCGGCGGCTCGCTGGCCCTGGGGTTCAAGCGTTCCGGGCTGGTGAACCGGGTGCTGGGGGTGAGCCGAAGAGAAACAATTGACAAGGCTCTCGAACTGAGTGTGATCAATGAGGGTTACGTGCGGGAAGAGGCTCCCCAAGCGCTCGAACAGGCAGACCTGGTTATCCTGGCCGGCCCGGTGAGCGTGATAATCGAGCAGCTCGGCAAGATCGGGCCCTCACTTCAAGACGGGGCGACTGTCACCGATGTCGGCAGCACCAAGCGCGCAATCGTGAAAGCGGCAGGCAATCTTCCTGGTTCGGTGTACTTTGTGGGCGGCCATCCAATGGCTGGAGCGGAAACCACCGGTGTCGAATCCGCCGACCCGTTTCTCTTTCAGAACGCGGTCTACGTTATCTGCCCGGCCGAGGAACGCGACAGGGAGGCTGCAGCAAAATACTCCGAACTGGTCAGTGCGCTGGGAGCACGGGTGCTGGTGATGAGCCCGGCCAACCACGACAGGATCGCAGCCACGATCAGCCACCTGCCGCAGATTGTCGCGGTCGGGCTGATTAACCTGGCCGCTTCTTTCAACGAGAAGGACTCGAACACTTTGAAGCTTGCCGCCGGCGGTTTCCGTGACCTGACCCGCATCGCCTCCGGTCCTTTCGAAATGTGGCGCCACATCTTTAAGACAAACGCCGATGAAACAAAAGAGCAAATCGATTCCTTTATTAAACAGCTGAAAAGCTTACGCGAGCTAGTCGGCACCGAGGAGCTCGGGAGGAGTTTCGAACGTGCCGCCAAATCTCGCGCACTGATCCAGAAAGATGCCAAGGGTTTCCTTTCACCGGTTTACCAGGTGGTGGTCACAGCCCCGGACGAGGTGGGAGTAATAAAACGAATCGCCATTGGTCTGGCCGATGAGGCTATCAATATCAAGGATATCGAGGTGCTCAAGGTGCGTGAGGGCGAGGGCGGCACGATCATGCTCGGTTTCGCCTCTGTGGCTGACCGCGCACGGGCGATAGAGATCCTCGGCGAGTTGGGTTTCCCCACGAGAATCAGGGACTGAGATGAAGAGGCGCCAACAGGGGTCATGAACGAAAGCCTCCATAAATGCGATAGATTTTCCGGCCAGATAAACGTTCCGGGCGACAAATCGATCAGCCACCGGGCGCTGATGTTCGCTGGAATTGCCCAAGGCACAAGCACGATCCGGGGCCTGGCCACAGGCAGGGATGTGGCCAGCACGGCCAGCTGTCTGAAAGCGCTCGGGGTCGAGATCACAAAATCAGCTCCAGACACGGTGCGCGTCCGAGGTGCAGGCGAGCAGGGGCTAACCAGGCCTGCTGCTGTGCTTGACGCCGGAAATTCCGGCACCACGATACGCCTTCTCTCCGGTATTCTCGCCGGGCAGCCATTCAGATCCACGATCACCGGTGACAGATACCTGTGCCGAAGGCCGATGAGCCGGATCATCGAGCCGCTTCAACAGATGGGCGCAAAGATCTCTTCAGCCGATAACGGTCTGCCACCACTTGAAATAGAGGGCGGAGCACTGCATGGTATAACCTATCGCCTTCCCGTGGCAAGCGCGCAGGTCAAATCCTGTGTTCTTCTGGCCGGGCTTTTCGCCAGCGGCAGGACAACCGTGGTTGAAAAAGTGCCAAGCCGGGATCATACCGAGCGGATGCTCCCGCTACTCGGCGTGGTGGTGGAAAAAGAGGGCCTATCGGTCTCGGTAGAAGGCGGAGCGAGGCTTTCGGCAACCGATATCGATGTTCCGGGTGATCCCTCATCCGCTGCGTTTTTCGCAGCGGCTGCGGCAATAGTGCCCGGCGGGAGAGTGAGGATCGACAACCTTTGCCTCAATCCCACCCGCTCAGCTTTTTTCGAGACCCTCGCCAGGATGGGTGCCCGGATCGAGAAGACAAATGAGCGCATACAGGCCGGGGAACCGGTAGCTGATCTTATCGTGAGCCAGGGGGAGCTTTCCGCCTGCACGGTCGACGGGGCGATACTGCCGAGTCTGATCGACGAGGTGCCGGTGCTTGCCGTTTTAGCCACCCAGGCAAATGGGGTTACTGCGATCCGCGATGCCGCCGAGCTGCGGGTAAAGGAGACAGACCGCATTCGGGCATTGAGCGAAAGTCTCTCCCGCATGGGAGCGCGGGTACGGGAATTTCCGGACGGCCTTGAGATCGAGGGCCCGACAAAGCTCCAAGCAGCGACGATCGAGACTTTCGACGACCATCGGATCGCCATGGCTTTCAGCGTAGCTGCGCTTGTTGCCTCCGGCGAGACAGTAATCGAGAATGCGGCTTGCGCCGATATCTCATTTCCCGACTTCTATCTTACTTTGCGCCAACTGGCAGGGTTGTCCTGATCCTTACAAACCGGTGAAAGGGGGGTAAAAGGCCGTGAGCAAACAAGCGATTACAAGCCGCACCAGGGTACTTGGAGTGATCGGCGATCCGATCGAGCACAGCCTGAGTCCCCTGATGCACAACTGCGTGCTCGAACGACTGGGTCTAGACTACCGCTACGTGGCCTTTCACGTGCAGAAGGACTATGGACTCCACGTTGGCTTGGCATTCCGCACTCTGGGACTTGCCGGCCTTAACGTGACCATCCCGTACAAGGAAACAGTTGTAGGCCAGATGGATGTCCTGACCGAGGAGGCCCGGGTAGTGGGCGCGGTAAATACAATCGGGCTGAATGCCAAGGGTGAGCTTGTGGGACACAACACCGATGTGGCAGGATTCCTGGGAGCTCTGGAAATCCACGTGGGCGAGGGTGAACCCGCAGGCAGAGGGGCGGTGGTGCTGGGGGCAGGGGGCGCCGCGCGCGCCGTGCTCTATGCGCTGGGACTCTCTGGCGCCAGGCCGATTTATCTTGCCAACCGGACCCAGAGCCGGGCCGAGGCGCTTGCCGGCTGGTTTTCCTATATTTTACCGGATACTCCGGTGGAACTGGTTCCCCTGACAGATATAGAGGCGCTTAACAAAGCTTTTGACAACGCTCTGATCACAGTCAACGTGACTCCCCTTGGCATGGCGCCCAAAGTGGACGCTTCCCCGCTACCCGAAGGGGCTCAGCCCAAACCCGGCTCCCTGGTATTCGACACGATTTACAACCCCGAGCGCACGCTCCTGCTCACACAGGCGCAAGAAGCGGGCTGTCGTGCTATCGGCGGGCTGGATATGCTGATCATCCAGGGGATGGTCTCGCTGGCCTGGTGGCTCAAAAAACCGATTCCCTGGAAAGAGATGATGGACGGAATCAGGAAACTCCTGCTGGCGGAGCTGAAAAAAGGGTGAGTCTATTTTCACAATCCCTGTAGGAGAAAAAAGAAAACCCGGACCCTGCGCAACTGGCGCAAAGTCCGGGTTAATAATTCCGTAATCAGATCTATTGATTCGCTCAGGCTTTCACTATCTCTAACAGCTCGATATCAAAAGTCAGATCCTTGCCGGCCAGCGGATGGTTGGCATCCACCGTCAGGCCTCGAGGACGGAATCGCAATCTACCCTTTTTGTGAAATATCATCCGCCCGGGTCAGTCTGGTTATCAGTTCTTTCCTGTCCGGATATTCCAGGACCAGCTTCTCCCGGTCCCCGTGCTCGTAATCGCTGAAATCGAATCCCGGCGCCATGGTGGTACCCATCAGGGCGAAGCTTCCTCCCTCGTTCAGGAACGCGCCGAGCCAGGTTCCCCGGGAAACGACAACCTGAAGGTGCTCATCCTTTTCGACATCCTGGCCCAGGGTTATCAATTCGGAAGTTCCACCGGGGTGAAGCTGAAGCATGCTGACCGGATCGCCCAGGTAGAAATGGAAAATCTCGTCTGAGCTCAGGCGGTGCAGAGCGGAGCAGGTGTCAGGGGTGAGAAGGTAGTATATCGCTGTGCAGAAAGATTTAGCTGAGCTGTATCTCCCGGGCAGTCCCTCCTTTGGTATTTTTTCCTCAGAGCGGTAAGTCTCCCTGTAAAACCCTCCCTCCCCGGGCAGAGGTTTCAGGCTGAGTTTCCTGATTATTTCTTCCGCTGTGAGCATCTATATCTCCCCGGTTTCATTCGTGAATGCACAAATTTTTCCTCTCGTTTTTACTTTCTAACCACCATCAGGATCACCAGCAGCACCCCGCAAGCCGTCCCAGCCACCAGGAAAACTCCCTCCAGCCCCATAATCAGTACAACCGGCGCAAAAATAACGGGCGAAAGAAACTGCCCGATAAAGCCGAAAGTGCCCAGGTAAGAGCTTACCCTTCCGCGAAACGACAGGGGTACCACCTCGCCAATCCAGACCATGCATGAGGGGCTTACCATGCCTTGTCCAATGCCGAACAGGGCGATCGAGACGGTGATCAGCGCTACGGAGTGGGTCTGCGAGATGGAGATAAATCCCACAGCCCAGAAAGCCACGGAGACAAGCACGATCATTCCATAAGAGAGTCTGGATTTTATCCGACCGTACATGAAAGAGGTCAACCCGGAGGCCAGGCCCATGGCTGAAAGAAAAAGGCCGAT
>JAUVUV010000397.1 GCA_030604975.1 Candidatus Glassiibacteriota bacterium
ATACGGTACCCTGAAAACCCGAATCGAGGATATCCTCAAGCAGGACGGCTACGTGATGATGGATGTCGATGTCCAAGGGGCCAGGCATTTGCGCGGGATTTATCCTGATGGCATCTTTATCTATCTCATACCACCGAGTATGAAAGAACTCAAGGCCCGGCTCAGCAGGCGCGGCACCGAGGATGAAACATCTTTCGAGCAGCGGTTGAAAGACGCGGTGACCGAAATCGAGAGCCTGACATCTTTCGACTACCTGGTGATCAACGATGAGCTGGAGAAGACAGTCGATGAAATCGCCGGGATTATCCGCTCCGAGGGACTGAAAGTAAAACGAATCTCCGAGCTCACAAAAAAAATCATGGGTTATCTCGAAGGAAAAAAAGAGTAAGTCATACTTACTCTGGGAGAGAAGCACGGTGAAACATATCATTCAAAAAAGACACATACTGGTCGGCCTCTCAGGCGGGATCGCCTGCTACAAGGGCTGCGATCTTGTCAGCCGGCTGGTCCAGCTCGGCGCCGAGGTGCGCGTGGTAATGACCGAAAATGCAACCCGCTTTGTCGGCACGGTGAGCTTTCAGGCTTTATGCGGCTCGCCGGTGTATACAGACACGTTCGGTTCGGTAGATCCGGGTGGGATTGACCATATCCGCCTGACCGAATTCTCCGAGATTTTCGTGATCCTCCCGGCCACGGCAAATGTGCTTGCCAAGATGGCCCATGGCCTTGCCGATGACCTTCTGTCCACTACATACATTGCTTGCAACTGCCCTGTGCTGGCTGTAGCAGCGATGGAAACCAAGATGTACAACCATCCAGCCACTCAGGTCAATCTGAAGCTTCTCGAAAAAAGAGGGGTCCATGTCCTGCACCCTGAAACAGGCTACCTGGCCAGCGGCAAAAAAGGTGTGGGCCGGCTGCCGGGACGCGAGCGGATAATCGAAAGAATTGCTCTCGTGCTTGGTGCGACAAGTTATCTGGCCGGTAAAACCGTGCTGGTGACCGCTGGCCCTACCCAGGAGGCTCTTGATCCGGTGCGCTACCTCACTAATCCCTCCACCGGGAAAATGGGTTTCGCAATAGCGCGGGCTGCTATGCGCATGGGCGCTCAGGATGTACACCTTGTAACAGGTCCCACTGAGCTGGACACCCCGTTCGGTGTGAAACGCCACGATGTTGTTTCCGCCGCAGATATGCTCAAGGCAGTGAAACCTCTGGCAGGAAAAGTTGATCTGGTAGTCGCTGCAGCGGCGGTAAGCGATTTCGCCCCTGAGAAAGTGTCGAAAACCAAGCTTAAAAAGTCAGCCCAGGGCGAAAAAACCACTCTCCCTCTAGCGCAAACACCGGACATTCTGGCCTTCGCCTCGAAAAATCGGAAGAAGGGGGCGGTTGTGGTTGGATTCGCCGTGGAAACCGACAAAGAAATCCAGAATGCAATGGGGAAACTTAAAAAGAAAGCGCTGGATTATATTGTGGTCAATAACCCCCGTAACGAAGGCGCGGCCTTTGGCGGGGACACCAACCGCGCGGTGATCCTGGATGCAGGCGGAAACCGGGTGGAGTTGCCCCTGATGTCGAAAGATGAACTGGCTGAGCGTTTGCTCGAACTGGTATCAGGCAAATTGAAAAAATAAAATAGGCATTGGATATGACTGATAAAGAAGAGCTGTGGAACCTGGCAGCTTCGTTTCTTAAACAGCTGGAAGACTCCGGCGAGGAATTTGTTTTTCAGCAAGAAAGGCGCGTGGAAACGGTTCCCGTGGAGCCCGCCGAGATTAAGAAAAGTACTGCAGAAACAGGCAAAACTCTAAAGGAATTCGCCCGGAGGATCAACAACTGCACCCGCTGCCGACTTCACAAGAGCAGAACGAATTTCGTTTTCGGTGCCGGCGACCCGAATGCGGATCTGATGTTTGTCGGTGAGGGGCCCGGCCGGGAAGAGGACCGCCAGGGGCTGCCTTTCGTGGGTGCAAGCGGACAGCTGCTCACAAAAATTATCGCCTCGATCGGTTTTTCACGCGGTGAGGTGTTCATTGGCAACATGGTCAAATGCAGGCCTCCGGGCAACCGGGACCCGCTGCCGGATGAAATCGAGGCCTGCGAGGAATACATGCTGACCCAGATCAGGATGATCAAGCCCAAGGTCATTGTCACCCTGGGCCGTTACAGTGCCGCCTATTTCCATGGCCGCGAGGCCCCGATGAGAGAACTTCGTGGGGTGGTTACCGATTTCAATGGGATCAAGCTGGTCAGCAGCTACCATCCGGCTGCCCTGCTGCGCAACCCTGCTCTCAAGAGCGGCACTTGGGAGGATATGCTCCTGGCGCGGAAAGTTTATGACGAGCAGGGCGGCAGGCCCTCGAGCGGTGAAGTTTACCGCCCACGCAGTGGTAAATGAATAATTTCGGTTGATACGGTAGGGGCGAATCTTGTATTCGCCCGGGTCGAGGTATGATTATTCAGTCAGATGGAGTGATGTGTGGTAAAAAAAGCAACAGAGGTACTTGTCGAGGATTTCGAGCGCAAGACTCCTTATGCGCAGGATGCTGAGGCCAGCGTGTTGGGAGCGATGCTGATGGACCGCGAGGCTATCGGCCTTGCTATTGAAACGCTCGATGAAGAATGCTTTTACGTTGACACTCACCGGAAGCTTTTCAAGGCGATGATCGCGCTTTATGAAAAATCTATCGAGGTCGATCCGGTTACTCTCTCCGAGCAGTTGAAAAAAGACGGAACCCTGGAGGAGATCGGCGGATTGCCCTTTATTTATGAGATCGCCGGTTCGGTGCCCACTTCGGCTAATGTAGCTTTCCACGCGCAGATCGTACGCGAGAAATCCATGCTGCGCAAGCTGATCGAAAGCTGCACGACAATCATCCAGGAAGCTTACCAGCCGGTAGAAGATGTGGACAAGTTGGTTGATTATGCAGAGGAGCGGATTTTTAAAATTCAAGATTTCAGACTAAAAATGGGTCCTGAAATTGTAGGCCCATTAATTCACAATGTGATTAACGAGCTTGAAGTCAGAAGTCAAAGTGAATCGCCCATGACTGGTATACCAACTGGTTTTCGGGACTTAAACGAACTTATTGTTGGCTTTCAAAAATCCGACCTTATTATTATAGCTGGCAGACCCAGCGCGGGTAAGACCGCATTCTGCCTGAATGTTGCCCTGAACATGGCTCTC